>DATBUB010000052.1:0-7246 GCA_036516555.1 Bacillaceae bacterium | reverse complement strand
TCTCCTCCTTAAACGGGACGCTTCTTCAATATCCCTTGTTTCGGACGGAGCCAGTGAATCGTGGATGAATCTGGTGTGGTCTCCCAAAACCTGAAGCCAAAATTCATGTTCGAACTTGGCTTTATCCCATGTTAAGACAGCCATTTGTTGTCTCCTCCCTTTTCATTCCTTCCTAATTATCCTATTCTTCTTCCCATCCCTTTCATGAATAAATACTGGCCCTGATCTCTTATATGCAAGCCTTTTACGGGGTCCATACCTCCAGAAAAATGCGCCGGCACGGTAAGCAAAAGACGCATTGTTGGGTTTTTCGTTTATGTAAACTTTCTTTATATTTCCAAATAAAAAAGGCTATCACAGAAAGTCAGTTTTCACTGATTTTCTGGATAGCCTCTTTAATGGATCGATCAGCCTTCCAAAAGAAGGTCTTCTGGGTTCTCAAGCAATTGCTTGACGGTTACGAGGAAACCAACGGCTTCTTTTCCGTCAATGACACGATGATCATAGGACAATGCAACATACATCATTGGGCGGTTTTCCATACGCTCCGCATCAATGGCGACTGGACGGGTTTGGATGGTATGCATTCCAAGAATTCCGACCTGTGAGCCATTAAGGATAGGAGTGGAAAGAAGTGAGCCGAATACGCCACCGTTTGTAATGGTGAATGTGCCGCCCTGCAAATCGCTCAATGCAAGCTTATTGTCGCGTGCTTTTTTAGCAACAGCCAGAATGTCGGATTCAATTTCGGCAAAGTTTTTACGATCGCAGTCGCGGATAACTGGAACTACAAGGCCTTCATCAGTAGAAACAGCTACACCGATATCATAAAACTTTTTCAAGACGAGCTCGTCACCCTGCAATTCGGAGTTGACGGCAGGATACTTTTTAAGCGCTGCTACCACCGCTTTTGTAAAGAATGACATGAAGCCGAGACGAACATCGTGCTGCTCGAAAAACTTGTCTTTTTTGCGTTTCCGCAATTCCATGACCGCGGTCATGTCAATTTCATTGAAAGTAGTCAGCATGGCAGCGTTTTGCTGAACTTCAACCAAACGTTTTGCAATCGTTTGGCGGCGGCGTGATAATCTCACGCGCTCAACCGGCTTGCCATCTTCCTGTACGGCTGCCGGAGCCGCTTTTGGAGCTTGTGCAGGTGCACTCGCTTGCTGTGGCTGTGTTGAAAAAGATGATACGTCCTGCTTGCGGACTCTGCCAAGCGGATCCACAGTCGGAACTGTGCTTAAATCAATACCTTTTTCACGTGCAAGCTTGCGTGCTGCCGGAGAAGCAATGGTCCGGTCCTTCTTTTCAGCTTCTGCGTTCGCAGGTGCATTTTGAACTGGAGCTTCAGATTTATTCTGTTCAACTGCTGGAGTTTCCTTGGCAGGTTCTTCCGGCTGTGCAGCTGGAGTTCCAGCTGACTCTCCTGCGGCTACGATGGCAATGACCTCGCCAACCTGAACAGTGTCTCCTTCTGCAGCTTTCAGTTCTTGAACAACTCCTGCTTCCTCAGAGATGACCTCAACATTTACTTTATCTGTTTCAAGTTCAACGATGTACTCGCCTTTTTCGACGTAATCGCCCGGTTTTTTCAGCCATTGAGCAATTGTACCTTCTGTAATGGATTCTGCCAGTTCAGGCACTTTAATTTCAGCCACTTTAAAATCCTCCTCTAATCATACCGATTGCCATTAATTCTTGTAATAGTATGGCCAATTATGATTGTAACATCAAAATCGGCCAATGAAAAAGTTAACGTTATTTCGTGAATGCTTCCGTAATGATCCGGTTTTGTTCTTTTCTGTGAACAACCGGGTCACCCTCAGATGGGCTTGAACGGCGGCGGCGTCCAGTATAGGAAATGTCAACGCCCTTAGGAGCAATTTCTCTTAAGTATGGGTCTGCATGCATCCATCCTCCCATATTTTTTGGCTCCTCCTGAACCCAGACAAGCTCTTTGAGGTTTTTGTATCTGGCGAGTATGGCCGCAATTTCTTTTTTAGGGAAAGGATATAATTCTTCCACTCTTAAAATATGAAGCCAATCTGTATCGTTTTCTTCTTTGAGCCGCTCCTCCAGATCAATGGCCACTTTACCGCTGCAGAGAATAATGCGTTCCACTTTATCATGGTTTTCACCAAGGCCTTTTTGCTCAAGTACAGGCATGAAGCTTCCTTCAGTCAAGTCGGACACTTCCGCAGATGCAAGCGGATGCCGCAGCAGGCTCTTAGGAGTCATGATGACAAGAGGCTTAACCTCATCCTTGTTGAGAATGGCCGCCTGTCTTCTTAAGATATGGAAATACTGGGCCGCCGTGGACAAGTTGGCCACTGTCCAGTTATTTTCTGCAGCACTTTGCAGGAATCGCTCCATCCTGCCGCTGGAGTGTTCAGGTCCTTGTCCTTCGTAACCATGCGGCAAGAGCATGACAAGACCAGATTTTTGTCCCCACTTCGCTCTTCCGGAAGAAATGAACTGGTCGAAGAATACTTGGGCCATATTGGCAAAGTCCCCGAATTGAGCTTCCCAAATGACGAGTGTCTCAGGGGCAAATACATTGTACCCGTACTCGAAACCAACAACAGCTGCTTCAGTCAGCGGGCTGTTATACACCACGAATGATGAGTTCACACCAGTAATGTGGTGAAGCGGAATAAACTCTTCCCCTGTTTTTTCATCATGCAGGACTAGGTTCCTTTGCGCAAATGTACCCCGCTGGGAATCCTGTCCCGTAAAACGGATTGGCGTACCGTCTTTCAAAATAGAGCCAAATGCCAGAGACTCTGCATGAGCCCATTCAATTCTGCCCTCATCCTTAAATGTATTTTCCCTGCGCTTTAAGATTCTGCCAAGTTTGGAAAATACATTGAAGCTTTCCGGCCAGTGAAGCAACTCACTGTTGATGGTTTCAAGTTCTTCTCTTGCAACAGCAGTTGTCATTTCAGGAAGACCGTTTGCAATATACTCTGGAGGATTCATGGTTGCATCCGGATCTTCTTCTTTTTTCGGCACTTTGTCGTAGGCCGTTTTGAATTTGGACATCACGTCCGCCTCAATTTTGGCAGCCTCCTCTTTGCCGATCAAACCTTCATTTATCAGCTTGTCGGCATAAAGTTCCTTCACCGTCTTATGCTTATGGACGACATTGTACATGACCGGGTTTGTAACCATTGGTTCATCCATTTCGTTGTGCCCGAAACGCCGGTAGCCAATCAGGTCAATCATGAAATCCTTTTTGAATTTCTGACGGTACTCATAAGCAAGCACAGCTGCGGCCAAAACGGCCTCTGGATCGTCCGCATTAACGTGTACAATCGGAATCTCGAATCCTTTGGCTACATCAGATGCGTATTTAGTGGACCTTGAATCATAGCTTTCTGTCGTGAATCCAATCATGTTGTTTGCAATAATATGAATCGATCCGCCCGTGTTATAGCCTGCAAGGCGGCCCATGTTCAACGTCTCCTGGACAATTCCTTCTCCAGGGAATGCTGCATCGCCATGTACTACGATTGCAAGGCAGCTGGCCATATCTTGTTCAGGATATCCTGCAACGTTCCGATTTTCCTGCGCAGCGCGCGTATAGCCATCCACTACAGGGCCTACAACTTCCAGGTGACTCGGATTATTGGCAAGAGTTATGCGTGTATTTGCGGTATTGCCCCGCTTTAGCCTCCGGTCGGCACCGAGGTGGTACTTAACGTCTCCTGTCCAGCCATAAGTGATTCCGATTGATCCTTCAGAAGGGATCAAATCCTTGTTGGGAGCATGCTGAAATTCAGCAAAGATCAGTTCATAAGGCTTTTCCAGTACGTGAGCCAGTACGTTCAGTCTTCCCCTGTGTGCCATGCCAATATTGACCGTTCTAGTTCCCGTTTCAACAGTCGAACTGATGATTTGGTCCAGCAAAGGAACAAGAGAATCAAGACCTTCAATGGAGAAGCGCTTTTGTCCAACAAATGTACGGTGGATGAATTTCTCAAAGCCTTCCACTTCAGCCAGGCGGGTGAGTAAATTCACCTTTTGTTCTTTTGTAAGGTTTGGATAAAAGCTTCCGGATTCAATTTTTTGCTGAAGCCAGTTCTTTTCCTCCAGTTCGTGTACCTGGTGGTATTCAAAGGCCAATTTTTTTGTATATACATCTTTTAAATGGTTGATGGCATCTAAACCATTTTTAAGATTGGATGATGCATTTGGAGAAATGAAAGAAGCTGGAATTTGTTTTAGATCTTCTTCTGTCAGATTGAACTCGGAAAGCTCTATTCTTCTTAAATCTTTCGGCTTGTCTTCCAATGGATAAATGTCAGCAGCCAAGTGGCCGTATGTCCGAATGTTGTCTGCAAGCTTTACAGCAGCAACAATCTTGCCATATAAATCCGGATTGGATGGCAGTTGAAAGGATACATCTGCCTGGCCGGCAGTTGTTTCTGCCTCATCAGTTGGAGCAGGTGCACCCCATTGGTCGAACAGTTCCCGCATTTCGGGATCGACGCTATCGGGATCATTTGCATACTGCTCGTATACCTCGATTACATACCCAAGGTTCGGACCTGTAAATTTTTGCCACGGACTGCCTTGGTATGGCGTTTCTTTGCTCATTTGTGATACCCTCCACCATTTCGCCCATAAGTTTATTTATTGATAGCACATGTATCGGCAAGCACTGGGACATGAAATGCCCAAAACGCTTACACCCCCATTTTATCACTGTAAAGCAATAATAGAAAGGCAAATTGTCGTATTGTGAAAGTTTTTGTCTGTTAGGCTGAAAAAAGCCGTTCCATACAAATGGTTTGACAATTTTGAATGATATGTGCAATCAAAAATTCCATATACCATCTTACTACTATTGGACTAAAAATCAAATGGTTTTGCTTTAAAAAATTCCAATGACCATTATATTCCTCAGTTTCGAACAATGGTACCCGGGACTCCAGGTGTGCATATAGTAAGGATAAAGCCGCAGTCAGGAGGTAAAACGATGTTTCCGTGGGGACTCTTTCCTTTTAATGAAGAACTGAAGAAATTGTCCGGCAAAGTGAATCCTGCGGATATTGAAAACTACATCAGCCAAACCATCAATAAATTCATACCTCCCCACATGGATCACTTGCACGCACAGCAAAAGGCTGAAACTGAAAACAGCCTGGAGTTTAGCGCCAAGGTATTTGAAACGTTTGATGATGTTTTCATCCGTATCCCTCTTGAACAGGAGCATACACTTGGACAAATACGCATCTTCCATACCTCCAACCAGGCCATCATAGAAAATTTGCTGAAGGAGGGAGATCGCCATACAGTCACCCTGCCGGCCATTGTGAAAAGGAAAGGTGCCAAAGCTGTGGCAAAAGACCGGATGCTTGAGATCAAAATACCGAAGAATATTGATTTTCAATATACAGAGGTTGATATAGAAGAAAAATTATAAGCAGGGGATCGATATTTTTTGTTTAATGATTCCGCCCAGTGATATGGAATAAAAAGAGGTTTTCACTTTTGCGGGATGGGAGGATGGATGATGTTCACATTGAAGGATATGGGCACTTTTTTATGGGCCATGTTTCTGACCCTGCCGCTGGTGGCCCTGATCCATTCTGCCGGCCACCTCTTTTTTGCCAAGCTCTTCGGGGGAAAAATCCGATTGATTTTAGGCAGGGGCAAACCTCTGGTCCACTGGCCCGCATTTGAAATCAGGCTATTGTACTTTGTGGATTCGCGGTGCCATTACGGGAAGCTGAGAGTGGATAACAGGCTCACCCATTGCCTGGTACATGCAGGAGGCATCTTGTTTAATGTAATGTCTATACTGGCTGTAAACATTGCCATCTATGCCGGTTACTTGCCAAAGCATCTATTTTTCTATCAGTTTGTTTATTTTTCCGTATACTATATTTTTTTTGCCCTTATGCCGATTCAATACGGAGAAGGACATTACAGCGACGGTTTATCCATCCTTTATATCATTAAAAGGAAGAAGCCGGCTGATATAGTGGACTAGCCTATGCTTCAACCATAAAAAATGCGGGGCCGGAAAATGATCTGGCCCCGCTTTAATCTCATTTATTTTTATAAAAACTATCCTTTCAGCGGTTTTAGGATCGTATGCTGCATTGGAACTCTTCCCATGGGCAAATTCATCTCATAAAACATATATTTCTTGCCGTCTATGATAAATTCCCTCTGGCCTCTATATTCCACTGCTCTTCCCTGTTTTTCCACCCCGTATGATCACTGAAATTATATGCAATACGGATGCCCGGCAGAAATGTTTCATTTTTTAGTTTGATAAAATTACTTTAATTCCTAATTTTTCATTCTTGGGTCCAAGGCATCCCGCAGCCCATCCCCCATCAGATTAAAGCCCAGAACCGTCAATACGATGGCTATCCCCGGAAAGAATACCGTCCAGGGAGCGTTGATGATGAAGTCCTTGGAATCGGCGAGCATCTTGCCCCATTCGGGTGTCGGCGGCTGGGCCCCCAGCCCGATGAAACCAAGTGCCGCCGCTTCTATGATCGCTGTGGCGATTGCCAAAGAGCCTTGGACGATAATGGGGGCGAGCGTATTCGGCAGGACATGGTGCAGCAGGATGCGCATGTCCTTCATTCCAATCGCTTTGGCGGCCAGGATAAATTCTTCCTCTTTCACACTGAGCACACGGGACCGTACGAGTCTTCCAAATGTCGGTATATTGATGATGGCAATCGCTATAAGCGCATTCCTTAATGAGGGGCCAAGCATAGCCACTATGGCAATGGCCAATAGGATGCTCGGAAATGCCAGGAGGATATCAAAAATACGGGAAATGAGCCCGTCCACCCAACGTCCGTAGTATCCAGCCAAAATGCCCAAAGCGGATCCCAGTACGACGGATCCCGTGACAGCACCAAATCCCACGGTTAGGGAAATACGTGCACCGTAAATGATTCTGCTTAATATATCCCGCCCGAATTCATCGGTTCCGAACAAATGAATGGCGGAGGGAGCCAAATGCTTATTGGACATGTTTTGTTCCCTGTATCCATAAGGAGCCAGAAAATCGGCGAATATGGCGAGCAAGATAAAAAACAGGACAAGTCCAAGACCAAATAAGGCAGCTTTATTTTTTCTGAAATTGTTCCAAGCCTCTTTCCACGGGGAGAGCACCAGATCATCATGGCTATCAACAACAGCCTGTTTCTCCCCGGGTGGCACGTTTATTGTAGGCTCCGCCATTTTATCCCCTCCATTCAGTATTTGATGC
>DATBUB010000051.1:0-22199 GCA_036516555.1 Bacillaceae bacterium | reverse complement strand
TTCTTAAATACAGGACCAGCGGGGAAAAAGATGGGCTCTTTCACCACTTCGGCAATCCTCCCCTTTCAGAACCTTTCACGGAAGCCCATTCTTCTCCAGGTCCTTACTTTTGAAGGCTTGCACCTCTATCTTTTTTAAATTGCAATAAGTATACCATTTTAACAATTATTGTACAACTCTATTTTTCCAACTTTTCTTTCAGTTCCTTGGCTATAGCAGGAGGTATTCCCAGTTCAATAAATTGTTCAACCTCCGCCTCCTTCATTTTCTTCAGGGAACCAAAATGACGGAGGAGCATTTTTTTCCTGACCGGCCCAATCCCCTGTATGTCATCCAAGGCGGATTGAAAGGCAGACTTTCCTCTCAGCTGCCGATGAAAGGTGATGGCAAAACGGTGCACTTCATCCTGAATCCTTTGAAGGAGATAAAACTCCTGGCTGTTGCGTTCCAGCGGAACAATCTGAAGCGGATTCCCGAAGAGCAGCTGCGAAGTTTTGTGCTTATCATCCTTTGCCAAACCCGCCACGGGAATTTCCAGGTTCAGCTCGTCTTCAAGCACTTCTTTGGCAGCATCCACTTGTCCTTTCCCGCCGTCAATGAGAATTAAATCCGGCAGGGGGAGGCCATCGCGCAGGACTCTTGTATATCTTCTCCTGACGACTTCCCTCATGGATTCATAATCATCCGGCCCTTTGACCGATTTGATTTTATATTTGCGGTATTCTTTCTTCTCGGGCTTGCCATTGATGAAGACAACAAGGGCGCTGACGGGATCGGCTCCCTGGATATTGGAGTTGTCGAATGCTTCAATACGGTAAGGACTGTAGATTCCCATCGCTTCCCCAAGTTTTTCAACCGCCAAGACTGTTCGTTCTTCATCTTTTTCAATGAGGGCAAATTTTTCCTGAAGAGCCACTTTGGCGTTCTTCACCGCCAGGCGTACAAGGTCTTTTTTCTGGCCTCGCTTCGGCTTCAGCACCTTAACATGGATAAGCTGTTCAGCCAGGGTTTCATCCGCCTGATCCGGAAGAAGGATTTCCTTCGGTTTGAAATGGTTGGGCTGGGAATAAAACTGGCCGAGGTATGTCAAAAATTCTTCCTCCTGTTCCCCGTAAACCGGGAACAGCGACACATCCCTTTCAATCAATTTCCCCTGCCTGATGAAGAAAACCTGGACACACATCCATCCTTTATCGACGGCGTAGCCAAAGACATCCCTGTCCGTAAAATCCGATGAAGTAATAGTCTGCTTTTCCATTGTGGTTTCGATATGGGCAATCTGGTCCCGGTATTCCTTTGCTCTTTCAAACTCCAGGTTTTCTGCCGCTTCCAACATTTTCTTTTGCAGGTCCTGTTTTATATCTTTAAACCCCCCGTTTAAAAACCGGGTGATTTCATCGGTCATCTGTTTGTAGGTTTCTGGCTTTACTTCATATACACACGGTGCCAGGCATTGGCCCAAATGATAATACAGGCATACCCGGTCCGGCAATGTGTGGCATTTGCGAAGCGGGTAAAGTCTGTCCAGCAGCTTTTTTGTTTCGTTTGCTGCCTGGGCATTCGGATAGGGTCCAAAATATTTCCCTTTATCCTTTTTCACCTTGCGCGTGGTAATCAGCTTCGGATGGCGTTCGTTCGTCAGCTTGATATACGGGTAGCTTTTATCATCCTTAAGCATGACGTTGTACTTTGGATCATGCTTTTTGATTAGGTTCAATTCCAGGATGAGCGCTTCAATGTCCGAGGAGGTGATGATATATTCAAAATCCTCTATTTCATTGACCAGCCTCTGGGTCTTGGCATCATGCGATCCGGTAAAGTAAGACCTTACGCGGTTCTTCAGAACTTTGGCCTTGCCGACATAGATGATAGTACCCTGCCGGTCTTTCATTAAATAACAGCCTGGCTGGTCCGGTAAAATGGCAAGCTTATTCTTGATCAATTCATTCATTCTTCCGCCTCCCCCCTTTGGGGACAGGTCCAAAAGGGACAGGTTCACCTGCCCGCGGGACCCGATTCTGTCCAAAAAAAGTCCGAGCCTTTGGCAGCCCGGACTTTGTACGATCGAATTCAATTGATGAGACGACCCGATATTACATGTGTTTGTTCAGCAATTCAGCCAATGCTTCTTTTGGCTGGAAACCGACTGTTTTGTCGACGATTTCACCATTTTTCATAACCACGAGCGTAGGGATGCTCATGATGCCGTATTGGCTGGCAGTTTGCTGGTTTTCGTCTACATCCACTTTTACGATCCTGGCTTTTTCGCCAAGCTCTGCATCCAGTTCCTCCAGAACAGGCGCAATCATTTTGCAAGGTCCGCACCATGGTGCCCAAAAGTCCACCAAAACAAGGCCATCGGCTGTTTCAGCAGCAAAGTTCTCATCAGTAGCGTGTGTTATTGCCATTTGAATTACCTCCTAAATATACAATCCGAAGCTATCGCAAGTATATCATCAGGCTTGCTGATCGCGCTAACAATTTGCCTCATACATAATATACCCCTCAAATGCCCGATTACACACGATTTTCATCAAGAAGAGGCTGCTTTGATTTTCCGGAATTCCTCTGTCAGCAAAGGAACAACCTCGAACAGATCGCCCACAATGCCATAGTCCGCCACATTAAAAATATTGGCTTCCGGATCTTTGTTGATGGCGACAATCACTTTCGAGTTGGACATTCCCGCCATGTGCTGGATGGCGCCGGAAATGCCGCACGCAATATAAAGATCCGGGGTGACGACCTTCCCGGTTTGCCCTATTTGCAGTGAGTAATCGCAATAATCGGCATCGCACGCTCCACGTGAAGCACCTACAGCTCCGCCCAAAACATCGGCAAGTTCCTTGAGAGGTTCAAATCCTTCAGAGCTTTTCACACCCCGGCCGCCCGCTACTATGACCTTCGCCTCGGAGAGATCCACACCTTCGCTCGCCTTTCGGACCACGTCCTTGATGACGGTCCTCAAATCCTTGATGTCAGCCGAAACGGATGAAACATCCCCTGAGCGGCTGCCATCTTTCTCGAGAGGGTCAATGTTATTCGGGCGGATGGTAATAAAAATGACACCATCCGTGATCACTTTCTTTTCGAATGCTTTCCCGGAATAGATTGGACGGGTGAATACCACTTCTCCGCCGTCTTCCTCAATGGCCGTCACATCTGAAATCAGGCCGGTATTCAGTCTTCCTGCAATTTTCGGAGACAGATCCTTTCCCATTGCCGTATGGCCAAAAACGATTCCTTCCGGATTTTCCTCCTTAGCCACTGCGAGAAAGGCCTGGGAAAAACCATCGGATGTATAATGCTTCAGCTTTTCATCCTCCACGAGAATGACACGGTCGGCGCCATAGTGAATCATTTCCTCAGCCTGTGACTTCATATCGTCACCAATCAGAACAGCAACGACCTCTCCTCCCTGGGAAATCGTTTTTCCAGCTGCAACCGCTTCAAAGGAAACGTTCCTTAAGCTTCCTTCTCTTGATTCTCCGAGCACCAGTACTTTTTTTGCCATTTTTCATACCTCCAGATCTCTATATGAAGTCAAAGATTGTATTTAGATGACTTTGCTCAGCAAGCCTGCAAGCTCTTTTACCTGCGTTTCTACATCGCCCTCCAGAATTCTTCCTGCTTCTTTTGCCGGCGGCAGGAAAATCTCGACCGTCTTTGTTTTTGGCTCGACATCGTCTTCATCCAGGTCCAAATCATCCAATTCGAGTTCTTCTAAAGGCTTTTTCTTGGCTTTCATGATGCCCGGAAGGGATGGATAGCGGGGGTCGTTCAGTCCCTGCTGAGCTGTCACAAGCAATGGCAGGGATGCTTCAATGATTTCGGAATCCCCTTCCACATCACGGGTCACCGTAACGGTTTCCCCTTCAATTTCCAGCTTCGTTATCGTCGTGATATATGGAATGCCCAGCAGGTCGGCCACTCTCGGCCCCACCTGGCCCGATCCCCCGTCAATGGCCACGTTTCCAGCAAGAATCAAATCGGCTTCCTTATCCTTTAAATATTCACCGATGATGGCAGCGACACTGAATTGGTCTGCCTCTTCCACATCGTCTTCAATATTGATCAGAACAGCCTTATCGGCACCCATTGCCAAAGCGGTGCGGAGCTGTTTTTCTGCTTCTTCTCCGCCGACTGTAAGGACCGTGACCTCTCCTCCATGCTCATCGCGCACCTGGATGGCTTCTTCAATGGCATATTCATCATATGGATTGATGATGAATTCAGCACCATCCTCCTGAATCTGCCCGCCGGAAATGGATATTTTTTCTTCCGTATCAAACGTTCTTTTCATCATTACGAAGATGTTCATTCTTTTAACCTCCTAAAATATGAATCTGCCAAGTGAAGACTTCAAGATTTAAAGCGCTCTCATTTAAATTCAGGCGGACGCTTATCGATGAATGCCCGGATTCCTTCCTGCCCATTTTCTGAGACAAAAACCTCGCCGAATTTCTGGGCCTCTTCCTTCACCCCTTCATAAAATTGCGCTGTTTTTTCATACTTAAGCAACTCTATGACTGCTTTGAGGGATTGCGGACTTTTTCTGGAGATGTTCTGCACCATCTCCCTTGCCTTATCCATCAGCTGCTCCTCGGGGTAAGCCCGGTTCGCCAGCCCGAACTGGACGGCTTCTTCCCCTGTGATCGGTTCGCTTGTAAATAGCATCTCGGCCGCTTTGGCTGCGCCAACATAGCGGGGCAGCCTCTGGGTGCCTGCAAAACCAGGTATCAGGCCCAGCTGCAATTCAGGAAGCCCCAGTTTTGCATTTTCCCCGACAAGACGGATATGGCATGCCATGGCCAGTTCAAGCCCGCCGCCCAATGCGGCTCCATGAATAGCCGCCACAATAGGCTTCGGAAAGTTCTCCATCCTTTCGAACACTTTTTGCCCGTGCTCGGAAAGCCTGGCAAAGTCCTCACCGCTCGTAATTGTGGTAAATTCTTTTATATCTGCACCTGCCGAAAAAAATCTGCCTTCCCCATAAATGAGGACTGCTCTTACGCTGGTGTCCTCTTCTATGGAATCGAGCACGGTTGCCAGCTCCCCGATCAAGGCCTTTGAAAGAGCATTGGCAGGCGGCCTTTCCATTTTGATGAAGGCGGCATTGCCTTCTTTTGTTAATGTAAGAAATTCCATATGTACATACCTCCTAATCAAGGGGATCTCAGGCGCCGGCCACACATCCATGGATAATGAGGCGGTGGACTGCAGGTGCCAGTGCCGTCAAATCATATTTTTGGTCATTGATGACCCATGTTGTGGCCGTTTCATCAATGGTTCCGAATATCATTTGCCTTGCCAGCCTAATATCAAGATCCTGTGAAAACTCTCCCTTTTCCTTGCCCGACCGTAAAATGGCATCAAGCAGATTCAAATATTCTTTCAGGACCATGTTGATTTTCATCCTCAGTTCCTTGTTCGACTGCCTGAGCTCCAATTGCGTGACAATGGCGAGGTGATGATCGTCCGATAAAATCTTAAAATGGTTTTCAACCATGATTAATAACTTCTCCACTGCCGTATCTTTTCCTGCAACAGCTTCCTCCAGCTTTTCCACAAACAGCCCCATCTTTTCGCGAAACACAGATATGAGGATGTCCTCCTTATTTTTAAAATAAAGATAAATGGTGCCATCCGCCACTCCTGCCTGTTTCGCAATTTTGGAGACCTGCGCCTGGTGATATCCATTTTCAGCGATAACGATTACAGCTGCATCGACAATTTGTTTGTACTTTGGCTTGTTTCTTTTCAACGGTTTCACCCACTGCTCTGTTT
Organism: Bacillaceae bacterium; assembly: GCA_036516555.1. Lineage (GTDB taxonomy): Bacteria > Bacillota > Bacilli > Bacillales > Bacillaceae_C > DATBUB01. The sequence goes on along the minus strand of DATBUB010000051.1, from coordinate 16,412 downwards.
TGGGTATGAATGAGTCCTCATTCATATTTTCATATTAATGAATTCCTTGAAATCTGTCAAGAATGGTCACCCCAAAAACGAAAGAGCCAAACATCGGCTCTGAAATAGAGTAGGTTATCCGAGTTTCTCGCCTTGCTGCTGTTTATTTTTTTCTTCATCGACCAAGGCACGCCTGAGGATTTTCCCAACGGCGGTCTTCGGCAATTCATCACGGAATTCATATAATCGGGGCACTTTGTAGGCAGCCAGGTACTTTCTTGCATATTCGTCGAGCTCTTTTTCGGTGACGCTCGCGTCTTCTTTCAGCACAATATAGGCTTTGACGGTTTCCCCCCGGTATGGGTCCGGAACACCTGCAACCACGAGTTCCTGTACAGCCGGATGCTCATACAGGACTTCTTCAATTTCTCTGGGGTAGATATTGAAGCCGCCTGCAATGATCATGTCTTTTTTCCGGTCAACGACATAGAAATATCCTTCCTCGTCTATATACCCCATATCGCCTGTCAATAGCCATCCGTCCTTTAACGTGGCCGCGGTTTCTTCCGGCCTGTTCCAGTATCCCTTCATGATTTGGGGACCTTTGACGGCGATTTCTCCGATTTCTCCCGGAGCTGCCGGTTCGCCGGTTTCCGGTGACAGAATGACGGCATCCGTATCAGGCCATGGAACACCGATGCTGCCCTTTGCCCGTTTCTCTCCCCAAAGGAAGTTCGCATGGGTCACCGGTGACGATTCAGTCAGACCGTACCCTTCAACGAGCTTTCCTCCCGTCACAGCTTCAAACTTTTGCTGGACTTCGACAGGCAGTGGCGCCGAACCGCTGAGGCAGGATTTAATGGATGAGAGGTCATATTTTTTTAAGTCAGGATGGTTCAGCAGGCCGATATAGATGGTGGGTGCACCCGGAAACAGTGTGGGCTTTTGTTTATGGATTGTTTTTAACGCAGTCTCCACATCAAATTTTGGAAGCAAAATCATTTTATAGCCCTGCATGACTGCGAGAATCAATACCGTTGTCATGCCGTACACATGGAAGAAAGGAAGGATGCCGAGTATCTTCTCTTCTCCCTTTTTCATTTTGTATAGCCAGGCATCACAGGCAGTAGCGTTGGCGATGAGGTTTTTATGCGTAAGCATGACCCCTTTCGGAAATCCGGTTGTTCCTCCAGTGTATTGGAGAAGCGCCAGATCATTCTCGAAATCAAACTCAAGTTCCAGAGGTTCAGCATGCGGTTCATCCATGATTCTTTTGAAAAGATGCTGGCTGCCTTCATGTTTAATTTGAACAACAATACCAGTCTGTTTTTTCTGGATGAAGGGATAAATGATGTTCTTGGGAAATGGCAAATAATCCTTGATAGCGGTTACAATTATGTCTTTTAAATCGGTGTTCTTGATGACCTTGGAGATTCTGGGGTACAAAATATCGAGTGAAATGATGGCCTTGGCGCCTGAATCCTTCATCTGATATTCAAGCTCCCGCTCTGTATAAAGCGGATTTGTCTGTACCACGATTCCCCCGGCATACAAAATTCCGTAATAGCTGATGACGCTTTGCGGACAGTTCGGAAGCATGATGGCAACCCTGTCATTCTTTTTGATGCCCATGCCGCGAAGATAATTGGCCATCTTGAGGGCACCTTCATACATCTCCCTGTACGTCATTTCCTTACCCATAAAATGTACAGCCATCTTGTCCGGGTAAAGTTTGGCTGCTTCTGTCAGATAAGTCTGGACCGGCTTTGCCTCATATTCCAGTGTAGTCGGAATCTCTTCCGGATACAGCTTCAGCCATGGCTTTGTCTCCATGCAATCCCCCCTCAGCATAATGAACAATTTGAAAATTTCCACTACTTCTTTCATTATATTACAGTATTCTGCAACATACAATTCATTGGGAAAAAACCTTTGAAAAATAAAAAAAGAGTGCCTGAGTTGTGTTGGTGCCTCGCACCAGCGCAATTCAGGCACAATTCAGAATTGTCCGCAAGTTGCGTCGATGCCAGGCACCGGCGCAGTTTAAATTTTCACAAGAATCCCACGAAGATCCCCGCCAGGATGACGGAAACGATGGTAACGGTGATGAAGCCTCCTACAAGCATTGGCGGCAGCATGTGGCTCGTCAGGACTTCCCTCTCCTTTTCATCTGTTGTCAATGAATTGATGACCTCATTTGTGATGATATAGTCTGCTGGGAAACCATACAGCGCAGTCAAGGACACCGCGAATGCCATTTCCTTGCTGACTTTCAGCACCTTGCCGATGATGAAGGAGAAAATGTACATTCCTATTACGCCCAAAATGATACAACCCGCAAGCGGAACGAGTATTTGGCCCATCATTCCGGGAGTGGCATGCTTTAATCCGTCAAAAATGAACAGCATCAAAGCCATGATGGCCAAGCCGAAACCATTCGCTTTTTGAAGGACTTGTTTTTCAAGGAACCCAACGCTTCTGGCGACAACTCCAAAGGCAAGACATAATACAAATGGGCTGATATTCACAACCGGAGCGAGGACGGTTGAAACCAGATAGGCGAGATAGCCCACAAAAGCAAGTCTCAAAAATTTGAAAAATTCCGTGTTGTACTTTTCAGGCAACTTTGCGAAAAGTTTGGCATCATCAGATTCTTTTACAGATGAGTCGGCATTTTCTGACTTTTTCACGCCCAAATGTCCATTACGATACTTCTCCAGAAGGTTTCTTCCTTCCTTTTTCAAAGCAATAGAGGTCAATGGGTATCCTGCAAAGCCTTGTACTACATATATAACGATGGCGAAAACGGATAACGTCACTAGACCGGCTTCCTTGGCCCCTTCCGACATAATCAAGGCCGAAACCAGCCCGCCAACCAATGGAGGAATCGCCACGATGACGGTTTTGACTCCAAAAATAAAGGATCCGATACCAAACAGGATGGCGATAATGCCCAAAATGCCTGAAAGTGCGATCAAGATTGTTTTCCATTGATTAAGTAATTCCCGGAGCGAAAGAAGAGTCCCCATGTTGGTGATCAGCAAATAGATCATCATGGTGGCCACGACGGGAGGAACCCCTGCCACTGCAACGATATCCTGCGGGAAGAACGTCCAATATCCAAGGAGGAACAGCACCGCACAAACAAATACCGACGGAACCCACGCTTTTGTGCGTGCAGACACTGCATCTCCAATAAATAAAATGATAAGAAGTATGACTAAAGCTAACATCTGTGACATAAGAACCCTCCACTTTCCTAAGAAAAAAGTTACTTAACCACAATACCACTGAACAATCTCAATTTAAAGACAATTTCAGCATTAGGGAAAATGTACTTATAAATCTGGAAATGTAAGCGCAATCGAAGAGAGGAGGTGCTTGAATCGTTTGGGTGCCTGACACCCAAACGATTCTGAATTGTGTCCGATTTGTGTTGGTGCCAGGCACCAACACAACTCCCACACAACTCCAATCCCCTAACACACCTCCCCCCACCGCACAAATAAAAAAAAGCACCAGCACCTCCCCTATCAGATGATGGATCTGATAGGGAGGTGCCTGGTGCTGGGTGATCAGAGGTCAAGTCCTGATCATGTAGATGATCCCTATGAGAAGAAAGATGCCGCACACGACGAACAGCACTTTTGCCAATTTTTCCACGGTACCCCTCCTTACGAAATGCCCGCGCCGATGACATAGGAAAGGCCGATGGAGATGACCATGGAGAGGAATCCAACCGCACGGTTATCTTTTTCTATTTCCTTGTCAACCTTAAATCTCGGCGTTAAAAATTCAAAGATGAAATAACCGGTAAGCAGGAGGAAAAATCCGAATACCCCCCAGCCGATCATGACAAAAAGGGTGTCATGATTGACGATTGAGTGCCTGAAAATGTTGGCGATCCCGAAGATCTTTCCTCCGGTCGCCATGGCTACAGAGACATTGCCCTTTTTGATTTCTTCCCAATTGTTATATTTCGTAACAATCTCAAAGATAAACAGAAACAGCACAATGCATAATACAGTTACACTATAATAACCGGCTGTCTCCACAAACGGATTCTCCCAAAACTCATCCATCTCGATTCATCCATCCCTTCGCCTTCCGGAAACGTAAAAGGGCGTCATTTGAACTCCACAACGGTCACTCCGCTTCCGCCTTCTCCCGCTTCTCCCAATCTAATACGTTTGACGGCACGATGTTGTTTCAAAAACTCTGTAACTCCCGTGCGAAGTGCGCCTGTGCCCTTTCCATGGATGATTGACACCCTTGGATAGTTGGCGAGAAGCGCATCATCAATATACTTTTCCACTTTCAGGATGGCGTCTTCATAACGCTCCCCCCGGAGATCGAGCTCCAGTCCTACGTGGTAATCCCTTCCCTTGATGGTGGCAAGAGGCTTGGCCTCTTTCTTTTTCTCGGATTTGTTGAACTCCATGTCTTTCTCGCTGACCTTCATTTTCAGGATGCCCATCTGAACTTGCCATTCGTTTTCGCCTGTTTTCTCCAGCAATTGTCCTTTTTGGCCAAAGGTGTTGACCTTCACTTCATCGCCAGGCTGAAATTCCCTCTTTCGCCCGGATACAGCCGCTTTGCCCGGCCCCTTATCCAGATCTGGAACCGCAGCATCCAAACGGCGCCGTGCTTCAATCAGTTCGTGTTCTTTGATAAGGCTTCCGCTTTCGAGGCGCATGCGCCGGAGTTCCTTAATCACCTCTTCGGCTTCTTCCCTCGCCTTTTCAATGACCTCAGCAGCTTTTCGTTCCGCCTTTGCGAATAGCTCCTGCTTGTGCTGATAAAACTCTGCCATCTGATTCTGCAGGTCCTTATGGATATTTTCCGCATCCTTCAAATAATCATGGGCCTCCGCGTAATCCTGCTCGGCATCCTTCCGGCTTTTTTCCAAGGATGCGATCATGTTTTCGACTTCATTGCTTTCTGAATCGATCATGGACCTGGCATGTTCGATGATCCCATCCGACAGGCCCAGCCTCCTTGAAATTTCAAACGCATTGCTTCGCCCAGGAACTCCGATAAGCAGCCTGTATGTGGGACGCAGGGTTTCTACATCAAACTCCACACTGGCGTTGACCACGCCTTCCCGGTTATAGCCGTATGCTTTCAGTTCCGGGTAGTGGGTGGTGGCAATCACTCTAGCACCTATTTGATACACATTGTCCAAAATGGATATCGCCAAAGCCGCTCCTTCCTGCGGGTCGGTTCCGGCCCCCAGCTCATCGAACAGGACCAAGCTCTCGTGGTTTACTCTCTTTAGGATTTCCACAATGTTCACCATATGTGAAGAAAAGGTGCTCAAACTTTGCTCAATGGACTGCTCATCCCCTATATCGGCAAAGACCTCTTTAAAGACAGCGATTTCCGATCCGTCAAGAGCGGGAATCTGCAGCCCGGCCTGTGCCATAAGGGTGCAGAGCCCCACTGTTTTCAGCGTTATGGTTTTTCCTCCGGTGTTGGGGCCAGTAATGACGATCGTTGTGTAATCCGTTCCGAGGACCACATCATTGGCGACCACCTCATCGGCCGGAATAAGGGGATGACGCGCTTGAATGAGCCTGATGATGCCATCTTGGTTGACGGAAGGCCTTGAAGCATTCATCTCTTTGGCAAAGCGCGCTTTGGCAAAAATAAAGTCGAGCTCCCCCAGTACATCCACAAGATGAAAAAGTTCCTCTGCCTCATCAGCCACCCGTGCGGACAGCTCCCTTAAAATTCTTTCAATCTCTTCCCTTTCCTTCATCTGCAGTTCGCGAAGGGCATTATTCAGGTCTACAACTGCCTGAGGTTCTATAAAGAGCGTTTGTCCGGAGGAGGACTGGTCGTGCACGATCCCCCCATAATGCCCCCGGTATTCCTGTTTGACAGGGATGACATACCGGTCATTCCGAATTGTCACAATCGCGTCTGAAAGCATTTTTTGTGCATTCTTTCCCCTTATGAGGCTTTCCAACTTTTCCCGAACTCTTGATTCGGTACGCCTTCTTTGCTGCCGGATGCTCCGCAAACCGTCACTGGCCGAATCAAGCACATCGCCATTCTCATCGACGGCATTTTTGATTTGGTGCTCAAGCGGTGTAAGGATGGCAATGGCCATGGCCTTTTCTTCCAATATCGGAATCTCTGTCTCATTCTCCAGCAGTTCCTCGATGAAACGCCTCATCATACGGCCTGCATGGATGGTGCTCGCCGTTTCCATCAGCTCGCCGGGATTCAGCATTCCACCTATTTGCGCCCTTCTTGCATGGGGTTTAATATTGTATATACCGCTCAAGGGGGCGTGCCCTTTAAGCCGAAGGACACGGGCCGCCTCGTCCGTTTCTTCCTGCAGCCTGTTCACTTCATCCAGTGAAACGGATGGCGCCAGTTTCCTGACCTTCTCCGCACCAAGCCGGGAAGAAGCAAAGGCCTCAAGCCGGGTTAATATTTTGTCAAATTCAAGCGTTTTATAAATTTTTTCATTCATGGAGTCTAACTCCATCCCCTTTCATGTTGAACAACATTGGCACCCTTTTTGGATCAAATGCCCGTTTGCCTTGCTTTAGACCTCATCTGTCATTTCTCTTGAGAAAAGCGGCAAGCTCATCAGGCTCCATCGCATTAAGGACTGACGAAGCTCGGATCCACCCTCTTCTGGCAGCCGATACGCCCAGATTCATGAATGACAGGTTTCCAATATTATGCGCATCTGTATTTATGGCTATTTTCACTCCGGCTTCCTGTGCCTTCCTTAAGTGTTCCGCAGCCAAATCAAGCCTTTCCGGATTGGCATTCAGCTCAAGAGCCGTATTCGTTTCCTTTGCAATTTCAATAAGCATGCCGATATCCACATCATATCCGTCACGTCTTCCGATAAGCCTTCCGGTAGGATGTGCAATGAGGTCGACATGCGGATTTTCCAAGGCGTTACGCAGCCTCTCCATGATTTTTGCACGTGGCTGGGAAAAGCTTGAGTGGATGGAGGCAATGACAAAATCCAATTCAGACAGCAGGTCATCATCATAATTCAAGCTTCCGTCCGGCAAAATATCCATTTCAATACCGGCTAGAATCCATATATCATCATACTTGTCATTCAATTCGCGTATTTCTTTGATTTGTTTACGCAGCCTTTCCGGTGTAAGCCCGTTTGCCACTCTCAAAAATTCCGAATGATCCGTGATGGCCATAAACTTGTAGCCTTTATTCCGGCAGGCTTCCACCATTTCTTCCAAGGAATACGCGCCATCTGACCATGTTGTATGCATGTGGAGATCACCCTTGATATCCTCCGCCGATACGAGGCCCTCTTCCCCTGTGTATTCCTCCACTTCCCTTCCATCCTCACGAATTTCCGGCGGGATGAACGGCAGGCCGAAGTGGCGGAAAAAGCTGGGTTCATCATTAAAAGTCCTGACTTCACCGCTTTCCGTATCCACAACGCCATATTCACTAATTTTTTCTCCGCGTTCCTTGGCCAGCTGCCTCATCCGGACATTATGTTCTTTTGAACCTGTAAAATGGTGAAGAGCCGTCGCAAATTCTTCAGGCCGGACAATGCGAAAATCTACAGAAACTCGATATCGGCCTTCAAGGACGACCGAAACCTTCGTATCACCCGAAGCCGTTGCCTCCGAAAACCCTTCCAGCTTCAAAAGGCGGTCTTTAACCGCGGATGGATCGTTCGAAGAGATGATGAAATCCAGATCCTTCATCGTTTCTCTCGTTCTGCGAAGGCTTCCAGCCCTTGAAAAAGCAGCAATCTCTTTTATTCCCCGCAGCTCTTCCTCGATTTTCACAGCAATCGGCAACATATATGCAATCGGAAGCCGTTCGGGCTGAGTGCCGGCTTTTGCGATGGACTCCATGATCTTTTCCTGCGTCTTCTTTCCAAAGCCCTTCAGGCCGGCCACCTGACCAGTCTCGCACGCTTCCTTCAAGGACTCAACATCCTCCACGCCCAGTTCCTGATAAAGGCGGGAAATTTTCTTGCCTCCGAGGCCGGGCAGCTGCAGCAGAGGGATTAAGCCTTTCGGCACCTCTTCCTGCAATTCTTTTAAAGCGGCAGAAGAGCCTTCCTGAATAAATTCCTCAATAACGGCAGCCGTGCCCTTGCCGATCCCGGGAAGCTCCGTAAAGTCGGTTATTTCAGACAGGCTTCTGTCGTCTGTTTCAAGCGCCCCGGCAGCTTTCCTGAACGCAGCTGTCTTGAATGGATTTTCACCTTTCAGCTCCATGTAGATGGCAATCTGTTCAAGCAGCCGAATCACTTCTTTTTTATTGACCTTCATCGTCATCACCAGCCGTTCTTTCATTCTCCTCTTATCAGTTTAACAAATACCCGGTATAAAAGAAAAACTTCCCTTCGAAAAAAGGGAAGTTTACTTTTGATTAAATTCAATCCACCACTTCTTCACTTCGGATGAAAGAATCGGCGTATGTTCCACCATGGCCTGTGCCATAAAAGAATCATTCAAGGCATTCTGGACAGGTGAAATCGGCAGAAGTGCCGAAATATAGAGAAGGATAAAAAGCAGGATATACGTCTCAAGAAATCCAAGAATCCCTCCTGCCCAGACATTCAATGTCTTTAAAATGGGCAGGCTTGCAACAAAATCAAGGGCGGAACCGATGATCCCCAGTACGATCCGGACAGCGAAGAATATGATGGCAAAAGCAATTGCCCGGTAAAACGCTTCATCCAGATTGGCACCCTCCACCGCCAATTTCAATGTGCTGCCGGCTTCCAGATCCGGATACGGTACCCAAAGCTTCAATTTCGGAGCCAATTCATCATAATACATATAAGCAACTATAAAAGAAATGATAAAACCAATCATATGAATGAGCTGGAGAATGAATCCCCTTCTCAAGCCCACAAAAAAACCGATTACGAGCAGAAATAATAACGCCAAATCCACCATGGAAACATTCAGTCCTTTAACCGTTTAAATTCCGACTGCAGCCGTTCATATTGTTCTTGCAGTTTAAGATAATCATGAACGGTATTGACAGCCGTGAGCACTGCCAGTTTGTCAGATTGGAGATTGGGATTGTTCGAACGGATCATTCTCATCTTCTCATCGACAATGGCAGCCACCCTTGCCATATGCTCTGTTGTCTCTGTACCTGAGATGGTATACTGTTGTCCATAGATCATTACTGTAGTCCGTGCTTTATCCCGGTCTGCCAAACCAGCATCCCCCTTTGCCTCGAGAATCCTATTCCATATCATATCATGAAAAATTTAGGATGGGAATATTTTGTCCCATTCTAAAAGATACATAAATAGGCAAAATGAACATTTGGCAGAACGTCTTTATAGAACAATAGACATCCTGCTTTCTGAAAGGAAGATAACATTGGCCAATATCGTCATTCAAACACGCCCTGACCAACTGGAGAAAATGAAAGCTTACTATCAGCCCTTTCAAACGGGTAAAACCCCGCCTGGCGCTGTTTTCTCCGCAAAGAAAAACGGCTGCACCATCACTGCATACCGTTCCGGCAAAGTCATGTTCCAAGGGACCGGAAATGAGGAGGAATCAAAAAAGTGGGGAATACAGCCGAGCATGACCCCAAAGAACGGATCGGTTCCCAAATCATCAGGCAGCCCTCTTCCCGAAAACATATCCTCACTTTCAGTCGTGGGTTCGGACGAAGTGGGAAAAGGAGATTATTTCGGACCGATCACTGTGGCGGCGGCGTATGTAAGAAAGGAACAAATCCCTTTGCTGCGGGAGCTTGGAGTAAGGGATTCCAAAGATCTGACGGATGCCCAAATCATCAAAATCGCAAAGGACCTTCTCACTTTCCTTCCGTATAGCCAATTAAAACTGCCGAATGATAAATACAACAAGCTGCAGTCCTCGGGGATGACTCAAGGCAAAATAACAGCTATCCTGCATAACCAGGCCATACGGCTTCTTCTGGAAAGGCTCTCTCCCGAAAAACCCGATGCCATACTGGTTGACCAGTTTGCTGAAGCGCCTGTTTATTTCCGCCATCTGCAAGGCCAAAAAGAAATATGCAGAGAAAATATCTTTTTCAGTACAAAAGCTGAAAGCATTCATCTGGCTGTTGCCGCCGCCTCCATATTGTCGAGGTATTCGTTTCTCAAGGCTTTTGATGAGCTTAGTGAAAAGGCAGGTTTTCAGCTGACCAAAGGTGCCGGCGCCAAAGTGGATGCGGCTGCAGCCCGCCTCATCAAAGAAAAGGGTATCGGGGTATTGAATGAATTTACGAAGCTTCATTTTGCCAACACCGAAAAAGCCAAAAAGATTGCCGGGTATACATAAAGGCGCTGTCAAATAAGTCCCTAAAATGAGGCAGGAGGCGAAAAACAGTACGTTTTTCACCTCCTGCTTTTTTCCTTTTCTATTCTGTCTTATGGAAGCCTTAGCAGAAGACCCGCCACTTTCAGGAAGTTATAGGCCAATGCCAGGATGCGCGAACCATAGATGGCACGGGAACCTGGTTTCCATCTGTCAGCCGGTTGTTGCTTGGAGTGGAGGCGCCGATCCCTCGAAAATGCTTTGCATTTCCTTCGTGCGATGTATGTTCGGGGAGGTAATTCAATGTCCTGCGGGAATGACATGCGCCTGGAGGCCCCGCAAGGCGCCCAGCGACTGAGGATGCGGGGGCAATGCCCGCGGAAAGCGTGCGCCGGAACGGAAAGCAGCAGGAACCGCACATCGATTTTTCAAAAAAAGAAAGGGCCTGTCACAAAATCAGTTTTTTTCACTGCTTTCTGGAAAGCTCCTTTTCCGGACACTCTGGCAAACCTCGCCCATTCCTATTCTATTTTTCTTCTCAGCAGCTTGTCGTCCCCCTCTTTGGGCGTTCCCCTGCCGTCCGTGTTGTTCGTTATATAATATATAAAGCCTTCATGGATCAGCACATCCCGCATGCGGCCCAAACCTTCCGTGAAGATGGACGCACGTTTTTCCTGAATGTCAAACACCCTTACGGCTTCCCCCCGGAGTGTGGCGATGTAAAGTTTCCCGTTAACATAAGCCATTCCGCTTGGTGCCCATGTAGTCCCGTTTGTATGAAAAAGGGGTGGCTCCATTCCCGCTTTTGATTCACTGCCCTGAATATCCGGCCAGCCGTAATTGCTGCCTGGTTCAATGAAGTTGATTTCATCATGGGCGCTTTGGCCATGCTCGGTTGCATACAGCCTGCCTTCCTCATCCCAAGCCAAGCCTTGCGGGTTCCGGTGTCCATAGGAATAAACAGGCGAGCCGGCAAAAGGGTTATCATCCGGAATGGCTCCATCGAGCTCTAGCCTTAATATTTTCCCTGAAAGCCCAGCACGGTCCTGAGCGGACTGCGGAGTCGCCGCATCGCCTGTCGTCACGTACAGCTTTTGATCAGGTCCAATCTTGATCCTGCCTCCATTGTGGATAGGCGCACCTGGTATCCCTTCAAGCAGGACATCGGTTTCGACCCATGCTTCCTCCATTTTTTTCAGCCGGATCAAACGGTTCCGTATGGCCCCGTTTTCTTCATAGGAATGATAGGCAACCGCTTCCAGATCAGTGTTTGGAAGGAGTGCCAATCCAAGGAAGCCGCCTTCCCCCCCGGTATAAATTGTTTTTTTCAAGCGTAGGGGCAACCGCTCCTTTTTTCCGGTATCGCTTTCGACCGAGACGATGGCTCCATTCCTTTCGCTTATGTATAAAACACCTTCGCGTATCGCAATGGACCATGGGATATCGAGATTTTCGGCCAATGTCTCTTCAGCATTCGCCGCAGAGACTGGAGCTTCACTCTGCTCATCCGGCTTGGGGCTCTCCTGTCCGGAACATGCAGCGAGCAGCAGCGCCATAACCATCCATAATCTTTTCATACACATCCCCCGCTACTGAAAATTTCGTTTTTCCAGTTCTGCGTACTCTTTGCTGACATCTTCCATGCCGGCCAGGATTTCATCCAATTCCATGTTGTAGACATCCAATTGATACATATCCCATAAATATTCATAAAGCATGATAAAGGATTCTTCCTGAGCTTTCGACAGGCCCAGCGTACCGTCCGCGCTCTCTTTCAGCTCGTTGAGGGAAACGTGTACATGCTCCATGACAGCCTCTGTCTCGGATTCCGATTCCTCCGCATAATCAAATGCCTCCCCAATGGCTTTAAGCTCAACATATCCCGATAAGAACTTTTCAGTTCCTGCATTCAGATGTTCCAGCTGTTCTTCTGTAACAGACTTCGTCCCCTTTATGTCATCCAAAGGCGCTTTTTTGTAAATGTCCTGAATTCCAAGCCTCATGCCATTTAAGTAGTTCGTGACTTTTTCGGCTGGATATTCCTTTATGGAAGATTTGCCATAGACAGCAATCGATCCAACAGCGAGCAAAAAAAGTACCGCATATAAAATCTGCCGGTTTTTTCTCATGAATGTTTTCCCCCAAGAATAATTTACTGCCTAAATGCTGAGTTGCCCCTACAACCGGCCCTTCGTTTTATCCGGTAGATGGATGACGATCCCTTGAACGATGCGGATATTCTCTTCCTCGATGAGCCCTTCACTCTCCTCTTCTTGTTTTCCCCAGCTCGATATGATATGGAAAAGGGCAACGCCATAGCTTCCAAGCTGAAGGGCTTTCAGGATTCCGCCTGCAAGCTGCTGGTCGGAAACCGCTGTGAGGTCGGGCAGGATCATCCCGGCAGCCTCTATATACACAGGGTAGTGAGCTGCATCCGTCACCACCAGCATAAAAATGGCGATCGGCATCAGCAAAATGGCATTGGCCAGGACATACACCATCATGCTGAAATGGGAAAAACGACCTGGCACCGGGAGCGGCGTGATGATGCACCACCACATGATAAAGGAAGCCGCCAGCAGCAGAGCTTGGACAGACACCTCCAGCACAGCGCTTCTCTGTATTACATTAAAAAAGGATGGCAGGAAATAGGCTGTCAGCCCCCCATTGAACAATAGGGCTGCAATCCATGGAAAAGAAACGAGCTTCAATGCATTCCTTAACCGATAGTGCCATATGTAAGCACGGAGCCATTCTTTCGGAAAGCTCAAGATGAAAAGAGGAACAACAACAAAGTACAATACGGACAGCTCAAAAACATGGGCACTGAATAGGAAATCGTCGGCAAGAACAGAAATGGGGCTTCCTTTGGCAATATACAGCATTGCAGAAGCAATGAGAAAATACCTCCGTTGTTTCACGGATACGGGATAAAGTCTGGAATCCACAATCCGATTTTTATAGTAATAAATGCCGATGGCAATGATGATTAAATAGATGGGCCCCCATAACTCATACCATGCATATCCGGATAAAAGCTTTTCGCTCACAGCTGCATGCTCCTCCTTTATTACTGATATTCATCTGGCCAAACCCTTTGACATCTATCCTATATCTTATCATACTTCAAACCATTGAGAATCAATTGATTCTATTATGACATTCCAAAAAAAAGCAAAAAAAGGCTGCAGTTTATCCTGCAGCCTTTTTGGCATCAGCCCCTCAATTCGGCTCCTGCTTTTTCTTTTACGGCTGAGAGCACTTTATCATGGGCCTTCACCACTTCTTCATCTGTGAGTGTTCTTTCAGGATCTGAATAGGTCAGCGAGAAGGCGATGGATTTCTTGCCCGGTTCCATACGGTCGCCTTCATATAAATCAAATACATGGATGCTCTTCAGCAGCTTTCCTCCAGCAGAGCGGATAATGGCTTCAAGCGATCCGGCTGGCACATCCTTATCCACCACTAATGCTATATCACGGCTGATGGACGGGAATCTTGGAATCGGCTTGTATTGCAGCTCATGCCTGCCATAGCTGAAGATTGGGCTGGCCTGCACTTCAAACACAAATGTGTTTTTCAAATCCATGGATTTTTGCACGGCCGGGTGAACCTGGCCGGCAAAGCCGATAACGTTGCCGTCAAGCAGGATTTCAGCCGTACGGCCGGGATGCATGCCTTCAAGCTGGGCCGCTCTCCATTCAATGGCTTGCCCGACACCAAGCTTTTCGAACAGTCCTTCCAGGATGCCTTTTGCCACATAAAAATCAACCGCTTTTTTCTCGCCCTGCCATGCGTTATCCACCCAAAGGCCCGTTAAGGCAGCCGCAATGTGCTCACGTTCCTCTGGCTGGGTGTGTTCTCCCTCCTTCAAAAAAACAGAGCCGATTTCATAGAGGGATACGGAATCGTTTTGCCGTGCCAGATTGTAAGAAACAGCCTCGAGGAGCTGAGGTACAATGCTCAGCCGAAGCCTGCTCCTCTCTTCGCTCATCGGCATGGCCAGCTTGACCGGTTCGCGCTTTTCGATGGCAAAGCTTGCTGCCTTATCCTCGCTTGTAAGGGAATACGTAATTGCCTGGTACAGGCCGGCCCCTTCCAGGAAGGCTCTTGATGTCCTGCGTTTCTCCTGGACAGGATTCAAACCTCCCGGTGTTGCTGCTCCCCTCGGCAATGTTTTCGGCAAACGGTCATAACCATAAAGGCGGGCTACTTCTTCAATCAGGTCCTCTTCAATGGAAATGTCACCCCTTCGAGTTGGAACGGTGACTGTAAAGACTCCATTTTCCGCTAATGCATCGAACTGAAGACGGCTGAATATATCCAGCACTTCCTCCTCAAGGATATCCGTTCCAAGAACCCGGTTGATTTTTTCCAGTGATACAGATACCTTTGCCGGTTTCACGTTCAAGTGATCAGCTTCTACACGCCCTTCAAGCACTTCGCCGCCTGCAAGCTCCGCAATGAGCTGTGCCGCCCTTTCCGCTGCAGGACGAACCCTGTTTGGGTCTACCCCTTTTTCATAACGGCTGCTGGCCTCACTGCGCAAACCGTGATGCTTGGATGCCGCCCGGATAGAAGGTCCCGCAAAATAAGCGGATTCCAGAAGGATGGTTGCGGTGTCGCCGCTTACTTCCGAATCTGCTCCGCCCATTACGCCTGCCAGCGCTACCGGTACAGTACCGTTCGTAATCACAAGCTGGCCGGCTGTCAGAGTGCGCTCCGCACCATCAAGAGTAACGATTTTTTCCCCATCCCTGGCTTGGCGGACGACCACTTCCTTTGAGCCAAAACGGTCATAGTCAAATGCATGGAGCGGCTGTCCGTATTCAAGCAAAATAAAATTGGTGATGTCAACCACATTATTATGCGGGCGGATGCCTGCAGACATCAGTCTTGTCTGCATCCAAAGAGGCGATGGGCCGATCTTGACGTTTTTGATCACTTTGGCAGTATAGAGAGGATTATCTTCCTTGGCTTCAACCTTCACGGAAATATAATCTTCGGCTGATTCTGCCCCTGCCGCCTCGCCGGCTTCAGGCAGCTCTACATCCTTCCCGAGGATGGCAGCCGTTTCGTATGCTACGCCAAGCATGCTCATGCAATCCGCACGGTTAGGCGTCAGACCCAGTTCCAGCACTTCGTCATCCAGGTTGAGCATAGAGAGGGCGTCTGAGCCCACTTCCGCATCAGACGGAAACACATATATGCCTTCCGCAAACTCTTTGGGAACCAGCTTTCCTTCAATGCCAAGTTCCTGAAGCGAGCAAATCATCCCGTTCGATTCTTCCCCGCGAAGCTTTGCCTTTTTGATCTTGAAGTTTCCCGGAAGGACGGCCCCTGCCTTTGCCACTGCCACCTTTTGGCCCTTTGACACATTAGGAGCACCGCAGATGATTTGTACCGGTTCCCCTTCTCCTATATCCACCATGCAGATGTTCAGCTTGTCAGCTTCCGGATGGCGCCTGCATTCCAGTACGTGGCCGATGACTACGCCGCTGACACCGCTGGAGAGCTTTTCAACACCCTCCACTTCAATTCCGCTTCTTGTTATCTTTTCCGCCAATTCAGATGCGGAAACACCTTCAAGGTCTACATAATCCTGCAGCCATTTATATGAAACAAGCATGTATCATTTCCTCCCGTCCTATTCTTGCACCGAAAACTGCTGTAAAAAGCGAATATCATTCGTATAAAAATGCCGTATATCATCCACACCGTACTTCAGCATGGCAATACGGTCCGGCCCCATTCCAAAAGCAAAGCCCGTGTATTTCTTCGAATCAAAACCAGCCATTTCCAATACATTCGGATGGACCATGCCTGCTCCGAGGATCTCGATCCAGCCGGTCTGTTTGCAGACACGGCAGCCATCACCGCCGCACATTTTACAGGAAATATCCATTTCAACCGAAGGCTCAGTAAAAGGGAAGAAGCTTGGGCGCAGCCTGATTTCTCGGTCTTGGCCAAACATTTTTTTCGCAAAAACCTCCAGGGTGCCTTTCAGATCCCCCATCGAAATATTCTCATCGACAACCAAGCCTTCAATTTGCGTAAATTGATGTGAATGGGTTGCATCATCGTTGTCACGGCGGTAAACTTTACCGGGACAAATAATTTTGACAGGACCTTTGCCTTCGTGTTTCTCCATTGTCCTGGCCT
>DATBUB010000050.1:0-3555 GCA_036516555.1 Bacillaceae bacterium | reverse complement strand
GGGTTCGCCAAAGCTGAAAGCGTTTTGTGTCGACGCAGGCAATCGGGATGAGCTTGCACAGTTTATGGGGCAGTATGATGTCATCATCAATGCACTGTTCTATTCCTTTAATGAGATTGTGGCCAAAACGGCCGTTGATGTTGGCGTAAGTTCAGTCGATCTTGGCGGGCATATCGGACATATCACAGACAAAGTGCTGGAGCTGAACGATGCGGCTTCAAATGCAGAGGTCACCATCATTCCGGACTTGGGGGTGGCCCCGGGGATGATCAATATCTTGGCAGGCTACGGAGCAGGCAAGCTGGATAAAACCAGATCCATCAAAATGTATGTGGGGGGCATCCCGGTCAAACCGGAGCCGCCGCTCGAGTATAACCACGTTTTTTCCATGGAAGGCGTTATGGATCATTATACCGATCCGTCGCTGATCGTCCGCAATGGCGTGAAACGGGAAATTCCTTCGCTGTCGGAAGTGGAAAAAATTTATTTTGAAAAATTCGGCCCGCTGGAGGCTTTCCATACATCGGGCGGAACATCAACCCTGCCTGTTTCCTATCCGCATTTGGAGGAGCTTGAATATAAAACGATTCGCTATCCGGGCCATGCGGAAAAATTCAAACTGCTCGTAGATTTGAATCTTACGAGAAATGATTATGAAGTGGAAATCAAGGGACAGAAGATAAAGCCGAGGGACGTGCTGCTGAAGGTGCTGGATCCGATTGTGGATCTGCGTGACAAGGATGATGCGGTGCTGCTCCGTGTCGTCGTTTCGGGGGAAAAGGATGGAGAGAACATCACGTATGAATATGAAATGACGACTTATAAAGATCGTGAAAATCAGGTGACGGCCATGGCCCGCGCTACAGCCAACACCATTTCCGTTGTTGCCCAGATGATCGGCAATGGAGCTATTTCCAAGAGAGGAGTCCATCCGCCGGAACAGATTGTGCCGGGCAAACAGTACATTGAAGAAATGGCAAAACGCCATATCACCATTACGGAAACAGAAATCACAGAAAAGTCCCAGGTGATCGCATAAATGATACATTTTCACCCTCTGCTTTAACAGCCGGCAGGGGGCTTTGTATTAGATTAGATGTTTAAAGGAGCCTACAGAATGAATCAAAGTGTGATAAAAGCGCTGAAGCTGCTGAATTTGTTTACGGAGGAAAAGCCTGAGCTCAGCCTCAAGCAAATAGCCGCAGCTGCCAATTTGCCGAAATCCACGGCATTTCGCCTTCTTGCCTCTTTGGAGAGGTGCGAATTTTTGATCAAGACAAAGGAATCCGAGCATGACAGCCGCTACCGCTTAGGTCTCAAGCTGCTAGAGCTGGGGCATCTTGTTTCGAGCCAGCTCGAAATCAGGGAGACCGCCCTGCCTTTTATGGAGAAATTGGCCCGCGAAATAAATGAAGTGATCCACCTCGTGGTTTTGAATCAGGATGTCGCCACATACATAGAAAAAGTGGACAGCACCCGCGCCATCAGGCTGTATACACGGATAGGGAAGAGCTCCCCCCTTTACATTGGTTCCGGCCCCAAATTGCTGCTGGCATTCTTGCCTGGGGAAAAGCAAAATCACATTCTTCATGCAGGCGAGTTAAAGCCGCTGGCGAACGGGATGCCAATCGATAAAGAGGCCCTGCTTGAAGAGTTGGCGGACATTCGTAAACAGGGCTTTGCTTACAGCGAGGGGGAACAAGATCCCGATACAACAGGAGTCTCCTTTCCCATCTATGATTTTCGCGAAGAAGTAGTCGCCGCTTTGGCGGTGAGCGGGCTGTCCAGTCACTTCGAGGGCGAGAGGCTGGGGAATATAAAGCGGTCTGCAGAAGAAACCGCTGAAGCCATTTCGGCACAGCTGGGCTTTAGGAGAGGCAGAATACCGGAAAGGATTTGATTGTATATGAACACCTATTTCATAGCGGGGCACGCCAAGCTGCCGGCGGGGATGGCCGCCCAAAACCTTTACGAAACGTTGACAATCACAGCTGAAATCGACAAAAAATACGGGGTAATCCTGACAGCAAGCTGTACGCTCGCAACCGAACACGGCCGGCAATTCATCGGGCAGCTCTTGCGGGGGTACAGCCTCATGGACGGAATTGATGAACCGGTCGAAACCGTCAGGCGTCACTACCTCGGGAAGGCAGGCAATGCCTTGGCTTCTGCGCTGAAGGATTTGTATAAGCAATATCAGGTGAGCGGGAAGGGATAAGGAGCATGTGCTACTTTTTCGCGTCTTTGGAATGTGACGGGAGAATGTAGGCTCTGCCTTTGGTTTTGCCGGTGTGTGGGAGGTTCATTGACTGGAGAATATATCTTGCGCTGTCCTCAGAGGCCAAAAGAAGGAAATCTCTAAGTTTTTTGTTGGTTATAGTTTGTCCTACTAGGAGGGAGTAATCCTTTAACGCAAATACGTGGGCGTTCCTTGATCTCTCTTTGCATTCTTGGCATAGCCATTTTCCATTTTTTCGTTTCATGGGAATGGAAAGACAATGAGGGCACTGAACGCCTTTCCTAAGATCGTTTGGTTTGAGGTTAAAGTGTTTGAGCACATCGTATTCTTGCGGAGAATGGTTTTTCATTAACATTCTAGCCAATTTTTTAAGCTCTCTCTTCTGTATATATTCTTTTCTGCTCATTTTCTCAAGTTCGTGGAATTTTGCTGGCAGATTAATGCTGTGGGAAATATGCTTAAAATAGGAAGGGTGGCTTGTCGATTCAATAATGGTTGAGGGGTTGCTGATGATCACAAGTGGATGAATGGGAATTAGGTTAAATTTATGTTTTTTTAGCCATTCTTTTAGTTGGTAGAGCTGTCTTTTTACTTGGAGAGTCGGGTCCTCAAGGGCCCGTCTGCTTTCTTCAACCGTTTGTATTAATTGGTTGAAATGATTATCAAAAGTAATGGTACCTCTGTAGTTTTTGACCTCAATGATGGAGATGAAATTGGGGGATAAAACAAGCGTATCCATTTGGAAGAAATAACCTTGCTGATTTTGGATCCGAAGTCCATGAAGAATGAGGTATTCCTTATTTTGCAAAAAGCTTAAATGATAATCGAGTGATGATTCTCCGCGGTATCCAGCTTTTCGGTTGGCCAATTCTCTTAAAATGTTCGGCATTTTAGGATGAGAATCGGGCAGCCTTCTAGCTAGCGCTTCCAGTTTCAAAACCCTTAAAGGTATTTCCCTTTCCTTGATAATCACAATATCAACTCCAGAATGATTATTAGATTCTTAATATCCTTTTTTCTTGTGAAATAAATCCTTTATTCTTGCACCACACGAGATTCATCATATAAATGATGAATTCCATGATGAATCAGTCCATTATTGGAGTTAGGAACGATAAATCCACTGAGAATGAGCAATAATCCAGTGAGATTGAGCGATAATCCAGTGAGATTGAGCGATAATCCAGTGAGATTGAGCATTAATCCAGTGAGAATGAACATTAATCCAGTGAAATTGAGCAATAATCCAGTGAGAATGAGCATTAATCCAGTGAAAAATTAGCAATGATAAACCAGCACCTTAGATATATCCCCCA
>DATBUB010000049.1:0-3826 GCA_036516555.1 Bacillaceae bacterium | reverse complement strand
AGAGACACACAAGCATGACATGATTTTAAATTCCACAAATGACGGTATGGTTGTCATCAATAATGAAGCAAAAATCATTTATTTTAACCGCAGTGCCTCGGAGATGACGAATTATCCGCAAAGTGAAGCGTTCGGCAAGCACATTTTGGATGTTATACCATCAAGCAGGCTTCCCAGGGTATTGGACACGCTGCGAACAGAAACAAACAAAGAGATGACTCTGAAAAACGGGATGAAGATCATTGCCACCCGAAGTCCTCTGATTGATGGGGACGGTCGCTTGATCGGCGCGATCTCCGTTTTTAAGGATATTACCGAAGCGGTCAGTCTTGCGGAGGAAGTTACAAACCTGAAGGAAATCCAAACGATGCTGGAGGCCATCATCCAATCTAGCGATGATGCCATTTCTGTTGTGGATGAAGACGGCTGCGGCATCCTGATCAATCCGGCCTATACGAGGATCACCGGACTGAGAAGGGAAGAGGTCATTGGAAAACCGGCCACCGCTGATATCTCAGAAGGGGAAAGCATGCACATGCAGGTGCTTCGGACGAGAAAACCGGTAAGGGGTGCCAAAATGCGTGTGGGGCCGCATAAAAAAGAAGTGATCGTCAATGTGGCACCCATCATTGTCAGCGGCAAACTGAAAGGAAGTGTCGGCGTCATTCATGACGTTTCGGAAATCCAGACGCTTACTAAGGAACTTCATCGCGCCAGGCAGATCATCCGGACTCTGGAAGCAAAATATACCTTTGCCGATATCATCGGAGACTCAGAAGAGATGGCCATCGCCATTGAGCAGGCTAAGCTGGGGGCGAAAACCCCGGCAACAGTCCTCCTGAGGGGGGAATCAGGAACCGGAAAGGAACTGTTTGCCCACGCCATTCATAATGCGAGTGACCGCAAATACAACAAATTCATCAGGGTGAACTGCGCAGCACTTTCAGAAACATTATTGGAAAGCGAATTGTTCGGCTATGAGGAAGGGGCTTTCTCGGGTGCAAAGCGCGGCGGAAAAAAAGGCTTGTTTGAAGAAGCGAACAACGGGAGCATTTTTCTCGATGAAATCGGAGAGCTCAGTGCCAACACCCAGGCAAAATTGCTTAGAGTTCTTCAGGAAAAGGAGATTGTACGGGTCGGCGGGGTGAAGCCCGTACCCATCCAAGTCCGCGTCATCGCCGCCACCAATGTGAACCTCGAGAAAGGAATGGCAAACGGCACGTTCAGGGAAGACTTGTATTACAGGTTAAACCGGATGCCGATCCAAATACCGCCGCTCAGAAGAAGAAAATCGGACATTCCGCTTCTTTGCGAGAGGCTGATCCACAAAATAAATCAGGATTACGGAAGAAACGTTTCCGGTATTTCGGACGGTGCCATATCCAGGCTGATGGATTATGACTGGCCCGGGAATGTCAGGGAACTGGAAAATGTGATCGGAAGAGCGATGATTTTTATGCATTATCAGGAAACCATCATCATGAAGGAACATCTGCCGGGGTTGACCGAACATGATAGGCAGGATCATGGCAGAGAAAAAGCAGATCACCTTCCGGTCCAGGAGCTTACTTCTGCAGTAGCTGAATTTGAAAAGGATATGATAAAGCGCGCTCTTCGGCAAAATGGGGGGAACAAAACGGCTGCTGCCAGACAGCTGGGTATTTCTGTCCGGAACTTATATTACAAATTGGAAAGATAATGAAAAAACTTTCACGCAACTTTTTGCATACCATGCAATATTTTGCTCTTTTGAATTAATGAATACAAACGAACATGAATAAGGACATGGCTGCGGGAAGCAAAGCCGAGGTTCTCCCTGCGTTTTTGCAGACTTACTTTTTTGTGGCATGAAAATTGCATTAATTATTTACCGGAAGCTCTGATAGTGGAAAGGAAGCAAAAACAAATGAAATTATCCACTCTGCTGGAAAAAGCGGCAGAAAAGCAAAATGTCACAGTGGCAGTGGCAGCAGCTGAGGACCCCGAGGTTCTTGATGCCATTTCACAAGCTGTGAACAGGGACTTCGGGAGCTTTATCCTGTTTGGTGATAAAGACAAACTGGATGTGCTCTTGAGCGAAAAATATACAAATCTGCTTGACAATCCTTTCGTATGTATCCGTCATGCAAAGAGTGATAAGGAAGCGGCCGAACTATCTGTAAAAGCGGTACATGCCCAACAGGCAGCAGTATTGATGAAGGGGAATCTGCAGACTGCTGTATTGCTGAAGGAAGTCCTCAATAAAGATTACGGGCTTCGGACGGGCAATGTCCTATCACATGTCGCGGTCTTTGAAACACCTCGGTTTGAACGTCTCATTTTTGTGACCGACGCTGCAATGAATATTGAGCCTGGATTGGAACAGAAGGCCCAAATTGTCCAGAATGCCGTAAGCATTGCCACCGGGATCGGCATTCATTGCCCGAGGGTTGCTCCGATTGCAGCCGTCGAGGTGGTCAATCCGGCTATGCAGGCAACGGCCGATGCCGCCTTGCTGACCCAAATGAACCGGCGGGGGCAAATTAAAGGATGCATCTTGGATGGTCCTCTGGCTCTGGATAATGCCATATCCATGGAGGCTGCAAAGCATAAGGGGCTCAAATCGGAAACGGCGGGGCAAGCTGATATACTGCTTATGCCCAATATAGAAACAGGTAATGTGCTTTATAAATCACTCATCTATTTCGCTGGCGCAAAGGTGGGCGGCATCATCGCCGGAGCGGAGGCTCCCATCGTACTTACTTCCCGGTCAGACAGTGCCGAAAGCAAGCTGTATTCCATCGCGCTGGCGATATGTTCAGCAACCAACCATTGATTTCAAGGAGGATTCACCGATGAAAATTTTTGAATACATGACAAAGTATGATTACGAACAATTGCTATTCTGCCAGGATGAGCAATCGGGATTGAAAGCGATCATAGCCATCCATGATACGACACTGGGACCTGCATTGGGCGGAACGAGAATGTGGACGTATGAAAACGAAGAGGCAGCCATAGAAGATGCCCTCAGGCTTGCCAGGGGAATGACCTATAAAAACGCGGCAGCCGGATTGAATCTTGGCGGAGGAAAGACGGTCATCATCGGTGATCCCAGAAAAGATAAAAATGAAGAAATGTTCCGTGCGTTCGGACGCTTTATTCAAGGGCTGAATGGACGCTACATCACCGCAGAAGATGTTGGAACAACAGAAGAGGATATGGATTTGATCCATGAAGAGACCAATTTTGTAACTGGAATTTCGGCTGCCTTCGGTTCTTCCGGCAACCCATCTCCTGTGACGGCGTATGGCTGTTTCGTGGGGATGAAAGCCGCCGCCAAGGAAGCATTTGGGACGGACTCCCTTGAGGGAAAAACCGTAGCGGTTCAGGGTGTCGGCAACGTGGCCTTTGAATTATGCAGATATCTGAATGAAGAAGGCGCAAGCCTGGTGGTGACGGACATCAATAAAGAAGCGGTCAGCCGTGCGGTTGAGGCATTCAATGCAAAAGCGGTGGATCCAGATGAAATTTATGGGGTGGACGCCGATATTTTTGCTCCATGTGCACTGGGTGCCATTATCAATGATGAGACGATTCCTCAACTTAAAGCCAGGGTGATTGCAGGTTCAGCCAATAACCAGCTGAAAGAAACACGCCACGGGGATCGAATTCATGAAATGGGCCTTGTTTATGCTCCCGATTATGTCATCAACGCCGGGGGCGTCATCAATGTTGCAGATGAGCTGTACGGATACAACCGGGAGCGCGCCATGAAAAAAGTGGAAGGCATTTATCAAAATGTAGAGAAAGTCATCCAGATTTCCAAAAGAGACGGCGTTCCGAC
>DATBUB010000048.1:0-5247 GCA_036516555.1 Bacillaceae bacterium | reverse complement strand
TTCCGCCACAAAATCATATGTGTAATCCACATTGATCAATGCTTTTCTGCTCATTTTTCCCCTTCCTCCCCTTTAACTTTTATTCCTACCTTAATAGTAGAGAAAAAAAGAAAATTCTTCAAAGTTTCCGGGTCTCTTTTTAAAAAAAAGAAAAGCAGGGCGCCTGTTGCGCACTGCTTTTTGGATATTATACGTATAACAACAAGACAACCACCACAATAATGGGAATAAGAACCACTGCGATGGCCAAGCCCGGCAGCACCATGGCAAGCAGGCCCTTCCAGGATGAAAAGCGGTGGACCTCCCCAATGGCCCTGGCGCTGATCACCATCATCCAGATTCCCAAGGCAATCTCAAGGCAACCGGTGAACATGAGCATCAGAGCTTTTCCCAAATCCGGTTCAATTTCTTTTGTAAACATTTCGTGACCGATAAATGCCAGGTTAGGAATCCACAGGATCATCATCCAGATCATCGGGATATAGGTCCAAGCGACCGCCATCTTCATTTCCTTCATGGTTCCTTTTCCGCCAAGCCACTTGCCTACCAGATAATAAATCCCCGAGGCAACCAGCCATGTGATGAGCCCAATGAAGGGACCAAGGAGAATGGAAGTTAGAATGATGGCAGGTGTGGAAAGATGCTCTCCAAGGTTGGATGTCGAAGCCATATTCAGGACCTGCTGAATACCCGCGATAAGCATGATGATAATGGCATATTTCATTGTTTTATGCTCAATCACATGTCTGACCGTTTTCTTTGGGTACACCCAAATCGTCAGCCAAGTCTGCATTCGTTCATTCTTTTCGTTATGTCCATACTCATCTGTTTGTACAGTTTCCAAATTGGTTCCCCCTTATTATTGCAAAGACTATCCATTTTTTGTTCCATTTCTCTATATTAGCGATTATTACGTTTGCTTCCAAGTATTTATACAGAATTTTCCCAAGTTCAGCGTATTTCTTTTCGTCTTCCATTTAGCTACACTTAAGGCAATCCCTGTCTGGAGGTGAAAATGATGAAAAAGAAGTGGCTCGGAATTGCATTTACCACTGCTTTGCTTTTATCCATGACATCTGCGGCTTTTGCATCGGACAACACCATTAACGGCTGCTCTCACCCTCTGAAACACAATTGCGTATATGGTGGAACAGAAATGAAGTAATGAAAAAGGCAGGAGCCTGCAATACGGCTCACTGCCTCTTCTCAAGAAGCCCCGCCATGGCGGGCAGGGAGATATGGATGGTTGTACCGATTCCTTCTTCGCTCGAAAACTGAATGGTTCCCCCGTGATTCTCAATGATTTTGCAGCAAACCATCAAGCCCATACCTGTTCCCCGTTCCTTATTTGAATAAAAGGGTTCCCCTATCCGATCCAGCCATTCCTTTGGAATTCCGGATCCCTCATCCCTCACTTCAATCAATGCGCTGTCACCGGCATTTATCGTGCCTACATAGATGGTCCCGCCATCAGGCATGGCTTCAATGGAGTTTTTGATCAGATTAATCAGCATCTGCCTGATTTGCTTTCTCTCACATAAAATCGGTCTCATCCCATCTGACAAATCAAGCTGATAACGTATGTTCGCTGCCGGTATATCCGCCTTCGTAAAGGCGGTTACTTCCTGGATAATACGATTGATATCATCTTTTTCGAAGGTCCCTTCACCATGAGGCTTAGCCAATAGGAGAAATTCATTTACGATGGACTCAATCTGATCCAGTTCGGAAAGGACAATTTGACTGTATTGGCTGATGGAACCATTTAATTGCAGCTGCATGAATCCCTTGACCGTCGTCAGCGGGTTCCTTATTTCATGAGCTATTCCGGCAGCAAGCTGGCCAAGCACTTCAAGCTTATCCTGCCTTTTCAGCTCCAGATCCTTCTTCTTCCACTCAGATATATCCTCCGATACACTTATGGTTCGGCTCACCATCCCATTCCTGCCGATGATGGGCGTAATCTTGGTCCGGATCCACCTTACGTTACCCTTGTTACCCAGTTTGACCCGATACTCCAGCTCCACTGGATTGCGATGGGGAAGAGTAAAGATGTCCTTTACACGTTCCGCTTCCTCGGGGAAAAACTTCTCCTCCATCAGTGCCTCGTTTTGAAGCATTTTATCAATCCCTATTCCCCAAAGCCTGTCGCATGATGGGCTGACATATAAGTATTGGCCGACCTCAAAGTCAAAAAGACAAATCACTTCGCTTATATGGTCGGCGATATCTGAAAGGAGCCTTTCCCTTTCTGCGATCACCTTTTTTTGATGGTCTAGGAGCTGCTCCGTTTCAAGGAAAGGAGTCAGATCCTTTTTGATGGCCGTGATGGCCACCACTGCCCCTCCTTCATCAAATATCGGGGATAATAGGAGCGATATGGGGATGATGGACCCGTCTTTCTTTTTTCTGAGGGTCTGCTGGTGAATCAATTTCTTGCCATTGATAATTTGGGCTGTCAGCGAGAAAAACTCTTCCTCCAAGCCTTCCGGGACATTCGGCAGGATGCTTCCCCATATTTCCTCCGTATTCCACCCATACAGCCGCTCAAATGCAGGATTTAACAGGATGACTCTGCCTTCCAGGTCATAAACCACTGCTGCATCATCAGTTAGATTGAAGAAATGCCCCAAGCCGGGAGAATGCGATCGAAACGCTTGGATAGTTTCCTGATTGACCAAGGTCGGCTGCCCCGTCGCTTGTACCCATCCGTCCTCCAAAAGATGCGCATCCAGCCAGTATAGCCTTACATGGGAACCGTCCTTCCGTATATATCTATTAGAATTCGGCCTGAATCCCTGATTGCTTTGCACTTGATAAATATCATCCCTCGTTCTTTCCCTGTCTTCCGGATGGACAAAATCCAGGATTGGCCTGTCCATAACTTCACAAGACGAGTATTGCAATATCTTTTTAAACGAGGCATTGACATACCGGATATTTCCAATCGGATCCAGGAGGAGCAAAATCTCTTTTGCGGCATCTGAAAACCACTTCTGAGTCTTCCTGATTTTCTCGTCAATTTCTGCTGAATAGCCCACAAACTCTTCCATGACAATCCGACCCCCTTCATAACATTGCCTCTGTTTAAAAAATATTTTAACAAAGTTACCTAACAAATATAACAAAAATTTTTATATTTTTGACAACTTTTTCATAACTGCAATAATATTCAAAAAGGGACAGTCATACTGCCCCCTGCAATTCAATATTTCATGGCCAGTGCTCTTTGCGCGAGGCTCAGATCATTTCTCAGCAATTTGTCCAAATCATATGAAGGATATAAACCCCTCTTATACATATATTGATAAATTCGCTCATGCCCCTGAATGGCCCGCATTAAATGATTGGTCAGTGTTCTTCTCAGGACAGGCGTGGCAGTTTCGGTGATGGCGATGCCATAATTACGGACAGAAGTTTTCATCAGTCCAAGCAGATCGCCTGCGTAAAACCCAAGCTCCATGTTCCTTTCTTCCTCTTCCCCTTCTTGTCTCGGGGCATTCGCGTAATACGGCATCAGTTCCCTGAGATTCAATTCCAAATCCTGGATGGCCCTTTGATAGATGGTTTTCAACTCCGCATCTGTGACTTTTCTGTAAGACATTTTGAGCTTCATCAATCCAATGGATTGAAAAGCGGTGAGTTCATGGACTTCCAAGGTTTCATGCCAAGCCAGTGTTTTTTGACGGTCTTCAATCGTCATGACAATACCTCCGTTTTCTCTGTTCTCCCCTTCACCATATTCTTTTGGCTTGCCAATCGTGCAAAAAAGGCCCCCATTACGGGAGCCGCTCATGGAACCGGAACATAAGCCTTGTCCTCTTCTTTTCCTTTTACCTTATCAATCTTGTCCACGAACATTTGAAACACTTTCTTCTTTTCTTCCAGGTCTTTAATATCCTCTTTCAGCTGATTGAATTTCTTCTCAAAAGGGGCGTGATACAGTTCACGGATATCCTTGATCAAATCATCGTTGACGGTGGATTGGATGACCTGCTTTGTAATGCTGAATTTATAGGAATAGACCTGCAATTCCTGCTTCACTCTCTCATATTGCTTGTCGATTTCTTCCAGTAAATCGCATATTTCTTCTTTCCATTCTTCCAAAGACTTCTTGACATGATCCTCCATGCCGGACTCCCCCTTACTTCGTCAATTCATATGTAAGCAAACGGCTCGCTATCTTACATTGTAGCAACCGAAGTTTTCAGTTTGATTGCTTTACGGTTACATATTCATTAACGTTTGGAAAATTTCACTTATGGGAATTGCCCTTGATTGCATCATATGTTTCCATAATGAAGTCCTTGTAGGGTGTATGAGGCAGCGGATAAATGTTATCCCGTGCAGTCTGTGCGAGCCTTTCCGCCTCCTCCCGGCTGCCGAGCTCAAGGTGGCAGCGGGCTTTATACGAATCGACAGAATACAGAATGGATAAATCAAACGGATGGCGAAGGTAATCAG
The DNA here is from genome assembly GCA_036516555.1 of Bacillaceae bacterium. Lineage (GTDB taxonomy): Bacteria > Bacillota > Bacilli > Bacillales > Bacillaceae_C > DATBUB01. The sequence continues at coordinate 783 of DATBUB010000048.1, read as the reverse complement.
GACCCTTAACCTTATCAAGCGACTCCAAGGCCTCGTTAAATTGCCCGAGTCCCCATTGAGCCTGTCCCTTTCCGAGGAAAAAATACGGCTCTAAAATTTCATCCAGTTTGCCCTCTGATAAACAGCGATGGATGATGGATAACGCCTCGTTATATTGCTGTTCAAAAATGTGGGACTCCACTTGCATCAATTCGCAAAAAAGGATGGAGTGCATATCATCCGCAAATTCACCATACAATTTAAGCTTTTCCGTATAATACAGCCTTTTCTCCGTCTTGCGGGCCATCATCGCTTCAGCAGCAGCGAGCCTGTATAGATCATCAATCCGGTAGAAGATGCCATTTTCTCTGGAATAATCAATGGCGCTCTCCATGACCCGCTTTGCCGATTCCGAGTCACCCAGCGCGAAATAGATAGCCGCTTCATTGTAGTCATAGTCAACACGCGTCATATGGTCGATAAAGGCATGCTTTCCCTCCAGCTCGGAGCGTTCTTTTTGAAGAATCTCAAGTGCTTTTTTGTAGTCCCGATCCATAAATTTTACCGTTGAGCGGAATAATCCGATGGAAGCCCTTCTGGCCGTCATGTTCAATTGTTCATACATGTGTGCCGCCCGGTCAGAAAGCTCCTTCCAGCCATCAAGTGTTTCTTGATACAGGCTTATGGAGTACATCTCTAGCAGCCGTGCCGCTTCATAACCGTGTGACAGCTTCGGGATATAGGGTTTGACAAGGTAAATGAGCTGCTTGTACTTGTCCGTCATATGTTCAAAATCCGTGTTAT
>DATBUB010000047.1:0-9929 GCA_036516555.1 Bacillaceae bacterium | reverse complement strand
TTTGCAGGCCATGATTGAAGCATCCATTTTTGCCGCCATGGCACTTGTGCTTGATTTGCTGCCTTCCATCAAGCCAATGCCGAATATCTCCATTTCATTTGCCATGGTTCCTGTCTTTATCGTAGCATTTCGGTGGGGCGTCAAGACAGGCTTTATTTCCGGCTTGCTTTGGGGAATTTTGCAGATCCTGACTGGAGATGCCTGGATCGTTACACCTGTTCAAGGTTTCATTGAATATTTTGTGGCATTCAGCTGTATTGGCTTTGCAGGTTTCCTGTCCGCCAAGGTACAGAAAGCAGCAGCTTCAGGCAACCGAAAGAAGCTGGTGGCGACCATCCTTGCTGGCACGTTCGTCGGGAGCCTATTCAGATATTTTTGGCATTTCATCGCAGGAGTCATCTTCTTTGCCAATTACGCACGTGAAGCTGGAAAAACACCGGTCGTCTACTCTCTCTTCATCAATGGCACCACCATGTTTTTTACCTTTATTCTTTGTTCGGTCGTGTTGGGGATTCTCTTATCCATACGTCCAAGCTTGGTGCGTGTTCAGCATTCCGGGTCCCACGTTCAAAAGAAAGTATCTTAAACCATTTGCCGAATGACCAATCAATAAAGTTTTCTCCCTCCATTTGGTTTATCCCCATGGATAGCGTATAATAGAGATATCAACAAGAAGGGGGATCTTTATCATGGCATACAGAAGAGGACCTCAGGAGCCTGTCCCAGAAGCAGAGACTCTTGTTTGGTCTTGCACAAATGAAGATTGCACATGTTGGATGAGGGATGCCTTTTCTTCCCAGGACAAAACCATTTGCCCTATTTGCAAGTCCGAAATGGCCCAAGAAACAAGAATGCTTCCGGTCATCAGTTAGTGCTTGAATAACTCCCAATGGGAGTTATTTTTTTGTCTAAAAAACAAGGGATTAAAAAATAAAAGCAAAAGAGAATGGAACACCCGGCTCATCAAGCGCTGGGATTTTTGCTTCTTTATACATGTTTTTTGGAAAAAGGGGGATATCAATTAAGAGACTGTGCAAAAAGGAGGAATACGCGTGGATAATGAGCAGAAGTTGTCAAAAGATCCTCAATCTTATTGGATGGAGTCCACCAAACGCCCCGTTTTTTCTGAGTTACAGGAAGACCTTTCTGTTGATGTTGCCATTGTCGGAGGCGGCATTACCGGAGTTACGGCAGCCTATCTGCTGGTCAAAGAAGGGTTCCGTGTTGCGGTGCTGGAAGCGAGTTCATTGCTTGGAGGAACCACCGGACATACAACCGCGAAAATTACTGCCCAGCATGGTTTGTTTTATGATCAGCTCATACAGAAGCTGGGGGAAGAAAAGGCGCGGCTTTACTATCAGGCAAACAAGGAAGCGGGGGAGTTTGTTGAACAAGTAATCAAGCTTCACGGCATAGAATGTGATTTCCGAAAAGAGGACGCCTACGTTTATACAAACTCGGCAGATTATCTCAAGGATTTGGATAAAGAAGCAAAAGCATACGAAACCCTGGGCATTGACGGAGGCTTTGTGGAAGACATCCCTCTTCAGATTGCCAATAAAGGTGCCGTCGTCATGAAAAATCAGGCACAGTTCCATCCATTGAAATATTTGACCTTCCTGGTGGAATACATTCAGGAAAACGGTGCCCTCATATATGAAAACACGGTCGTAAATGGAATGGACGAAGGGGACACGATGACAGTTAAAACTAAAAACGGGTCTAATGTCCAAGCCAAATATGTCATTGCCGCTTCCCATTTTCCATTTCATGATGATAAGGGCTTTTTTGCCAGGATGGAACCCGAAAGGTCTTATGTTATCGCCATCAAAAGTGAAAAACCATTTCCAGGCGGGATGTACATCAATGCCGAAAAGCCAACCCGTTCCGTTAGGTCTGCCAATATGGACGGCGAAGAGATCTTGCTCGTGAGCGGAGACCACCACAAAACCGGACAGGGAAAGCCCGAAATGGAAAGATATCAGGCACTGGAGCAATACGCCCAGCAGCAGTTTGCTTCCCACAAAATTCTATATCGCTGGTCTGCCCAGGACTATTCCACACTTGATAAGGTTCCTTATATAGGCAGAATCGGAAAGAATCAGCCTAATCTGTTCGTCGGAACGGGGTACCGGAAATGGGGTATGACACACAGCAATGTTGCAGCTTTACTGTTTACCGATCTGATATTGGGAAGGGAGAATCCATACGAAGCTTTATTTACTCCTTCCAGGTTTGATGCCCCGCAAGCCAGCATTCAAAAAGCAATTAAAATGAATGCAAATGTGGCTGCACAGCTTGTTAGCGGAAAGTTAGAGAGTCCGGATAAAGAACTGAAGGATATCAAGCCGGGTGAGGGTGCCGCTGTTTCCATCAAAGGGGCAAGAGCGGGAGCTTACCGCAACGAACAAGGAGAACTGTTTGTAGTGGATACGACGTGCACCCATATGGGATGCGAAGTCAACTGGAATAGCGGGGACCGTACCTGGGATTGCCCTTGCCACGGATCGCGTTTTACCTATGAAGGGGACATTGTGGAAGGGCCGGCTAAAACCCCGCTGAAAAAAATCGACCCGGACAATATCGACTATACCACTTCAAAATAAAAAGCTGGGGGAAACCCCAGCATCTACTTTTTCCAGAATTCCTCAATGAACTCATCCCGGCCCGATTTCTTCCTGTCTTCCAGATACTCTTTTTCACTCTTCTTATAAAAATCCTGATGATAATCTTCAGCCGGATAAAAAACGGAAGCAGGAAGGATTTGTGTAACAATCGGTTTATTGAATTTTCCGCTGTTGGCCAAATCAATTTTGGACTGCTCGGCTTCTTTCCGCTGTATCTCGTTATCATAAAAAATGGCTGCCCGATAGGATTCGCCCCTGTCTTGGAACTGGCCGCCGTCATCGGTGGGATCGATCTGCTGCCAAAAAATTTCAAGCAAGCGGGAATAAGGCATGATAGCCGGGTCAAATGTAATCTGTACCACTTCGAGGTGTCCCGAATTGCCGGATTTCACATCCTCATAAGTCGGATTTTCAACATGGCCGCCCATATACCCCGAAATAACCCCGTGAACACCGTCCCACTGGTCAAATGGCTTTACCATACACCAGAAACATCCTCCTGCAAATGTGGCTTTCTGTAATTTTTGCTCTGTCATAGCGATTCAACTCCTACCATAAATGGGTAATGCGGGATATCCATTTGAAGAACCCGCTGACATCCAAAAAGACGATGATGATTGCAGCCGGTGCAACATACCGGAGCAGGAAAAACCATATGGAGAACAGCCATCCGGCACGCATGCCTGTTCCCGCAAAAAACTCATCCGCCAGCTTATGTTTTGGAATTTTATATGCAGCAAAAAGGGATATTCCCAAAGCACCGATTGGAAGCAATAAATTGGACACAAGGAAATCCGAAAAATCGAACACTGTTTTTCCCAGCATGTGAAAATCAGCAAGAGGACCAAATGATAATGCTGCGGGAATACCGGCCAGGAAAATGAAGATACCTGTCAGCCATGTTACTTTTTTTCGTTTCGAAGCATCTTCTTTTGCTACGGCAGCCACAATAATTTCAAGCATGGAAAAGGCTGAAGTCAATGTGGCGAACAAGAAGAGCAGTAAGAATATGCCAAGAAAAAGCATTCCGAGCGGCATCTGCCCAAAAACGGCCGGCAATACGACGAACAGCAGCCCCGGTCCTTCAGCAGGTTCCATTCCAAACGAGAACACAGCCGGGAAAATGGCGAGGCCAGCCAGAAGTGAAATCAAAATATTCATCAATACAATGATGGAAGCAGATTTAGGCAGGCTTTCCGTTTTAGGAAGGTAAGAACTGTAGGTGACCATAACAGATATCCCTACACTAAGTGCAAAAAAAGACTGCCCCAGTGCAAACAGGATGGTTTTAGAATCCAGTCCCGAAAAATGCGGTACAAGGAAAAACTCGATGCCCTTTGCTGCATCTTCAAGTGTGAGGGATCGAATAATCAAAATGATGAAAGAAATAAATAAAGCCGGCATCATGATATTATTGGCGCGTTCGATTCCCTTCTGGACTCCTTTTGATACAATCCATATTGTGGCCGCCATAAAAATGAATTGCGCTCCCACTGAGATGAAAGGATTGGATATGGACTCTCCGAATATTGCTCCATAGTCCTGTTCAGACAAGCCGGACAGCCTGCCGGTCATCGTTTTAAATAAATAAATGATGATCCATCCTCCGACCACACTATAAAACGAAAGCAGAATAAAACTTGCCGCCATGCCCATCCTGCCAAGCAGATGCCAGGCCGTACCGGGTGCGAGCACTTTATAGGCTGTTACTGCATCCTGCTGGGAGGTTCGCCCAATTGTAAATTCCGCAAGTAAAATCGGTAAGCCGACCAGCAGTGTGAAAAGCAGAAAGATCAGGAAGAATGCTCCGCCCCCAGTTGTTCCTGCCACATAGGGGAATTTCCAAATGGCACCCAGGCCGATGGCAGATCCGGCAGCCGCCAGGATAAAACCCAGTTTGGATGTCCATTGTTCTCGTTGATGACCCATATTATTCTCCTTTAACTTTTCGTTGATCAAACATTACGTTTGTCATCTACAAACAATATCATAATGGAATCACTGCATAAAATCCAAAAGTAAATAGTTACAGCAGGTTGGGGATGTGCCATTCTATTCTCTTTTGCACCTGAAAGTATTGACAGTATAAGGGGTTGGATAGTGACAGACAATAGGGTTGTCCAAAGATTTGCGTTTTCCATTGGACAATTTATTCAGGGGGGATGGACATGAACAAGATGGCATCTATGATGAAACCAATGACTACCGGGCAAGCCGGCGGGCGAATGGGCAAAAAAGGCACTCAAATGAACAGGATGCTGATTTCCCTGCTATCAACCATTGGAGTCAGTGCAGCTCTTTACGCCTTGCGACGCTACCAAAACGGAAAGTGGCTTCGCCCTGTACAAAATGTCATGGAGAAGTTTACTGCAGGCGGAACGCAGAACATGATGGGAATGCAAGCTCTAGCCAATCCAATTGCGGAATTATCTGAAGAATTGACGCCTAACCGAACACCAATGAACCAAAATCAGGAGAAATAAGATCATGGACTGCCCCGCAAAAAAGGTCGCGGGCCAGTCCATTTTTGTATTCCCAGAAAAAGGTCCGGGCACATGACTTTTTTGTTTCCGTCCTTTATCATGATGGTAGCAGATGCAATTATTGGGGGATCAACAACTTGTCAAAAATCATGTCCTATTTAAAGCCGTACAAAATTTCCGTATCCTGTGCCTGGGTATTTATGCTTATTGAGCTGGTGGTCGAACTGATGCTGCCGCTCTTTATGGCTAAAATCATTGACGAAGGCGTCATCCAGAAAGACATGGACCGGATCATTTTTTGGGGTGCTGTCATGCTTGGGCTGTCCTTTATCGGCTTTGCCGGGGGTATCACAAATTCTTTTTTCTCAGCACATGCCAGCCAGCATTTCGGATTTGATGTCAGGGCTGCCTTGTTCAAAAAGGTGCAGTCATTCTCTTTTACAAATCTCGCCCAGTTCCAAACCTCATCTTTAATAACCAGATTGACAAATGATATTACCCAAGTACAGAACACCGTGTTTATGGGCCTGAGGATTGCCATGAGGGCTCCTTTGCTTGTAGTGGGAGGAGCTGCCATGGCACTGGTGGTCAATGCCAAATTGGCCTTATTTCTTGTCATTCCAATCCCGCTACTGGTTCTTCTTCTATTATGGATGATGAAAAAAAGCGGAAGTCTGTTTAGAGCAGTCCAGAAAAAGCTCGATATGGTCAACAGCGTCATCCAGGAAAACCTGGCTGGAATGCGGCTGATCAGGGCATATGGGAGAAAAAAGCACCAGGAAAAAGAATTCCTTCAAAAAAATAAAGAACTGCGTGACCAGACCATACATGTGTTCCGTTTTCTCGAAATGACGTCTCCCATCCTGCTTTTCATCATGAATGCATGTATTTTAGCGATCATCTGGTCAGGACATGCACAATTGAAATCTGCCCACATTCAAATGGGAGAAATAGCGGCACTTATCAATTATGGATTCCGGATTACATCCGCTCTTTCCATTTTGACCTTTATCATGATGGCTTTTTCAAGAGGCAAAGCATCTGCGGAACGGATTGCCGAAGTGTTGGATATAGAGGTTGATATGCTGGACTCCCCGAATCGGCTGAAGAAACCTCCCATAAAAATGGGCAAGGTGGAATTTCAAAACGCATGCTTTTCGTATCCTGATTCCCACACACAGCAGCTTACAAATATTTCGTTCACAGCGATGCCGGGTGAAACGGTTGCTGTGATGGGGGCCACCGGTGCTGGAAAAACAAGCCTGTTTATGCTGCTGCCAAGGCTGTATGATTTGACCGGCGGAAGGATATTGATCGATGGTGCAGACATACGGAGCTATCCATTGGAAGAACTTCGGAACATGATTGGGTTCGTTCCGCAGGATCCAACACTATTCACCGGTACGGTAGCGGAGAATATCTCGTGGGGCAAGAGGGATGCTTCTTTTGAAGAAATGATACAAAGTGCCAAGGATGCACAAATCCATGAAACGATTCTGCAATTGCCATATTCATATGATACAAAAATCGGCCAAAAAGGAGTAAATTTATCAGGCGGGCAAAAACAAAGGCTGTCCATTGCCAGAGCCTTGATCCGGAAGCCGCTTATATTGATGCTGGATGACAGTACAAGTGCACTGGATATGAGAACAGAATCTAAACTTTTAAATGCTTTGGAAAAGTACCGCTGCACCATTTTCATCATCACGCAAAAAATCACCGCTGCCATTGCTGCAGATCATATACTTGTTTTGGATGAGGGAAGAATCGAAGCTTTCGGCACGCATGATGAACTTCTGTCAAACTCCTCCATTTATCGAAAAATATACAAGTCGCAGTTTTCAGGGGAGGTTGATCAGTATGTCTAGACATTATGCCAATAAACAGGGGAAAGCGGCAAAAGCTCAAAACTGGAAAGAAACAGTTTTACGGCTCTGGAGATACTTATCGGTTCATAAGGGACACTTGATTTTGGTCATGCTGCTTGTGGTCGCCAGCTCGGTTTTAGGGCTGCTTGGGCCGTACTTGGTGGGGCAGACTGTGGACCATTACCTCATGCCTGGCCAGAGGAGCAGTCTCGGTGCCATACTCCTGATCATTGCACTCGTGTACATGTTGTTTTCCATTTCCGGCTATCTCCAAAATTATTTGATGGTGAGCATAAGCCAAAAAACAGTGTTTACCATCAGGAGCAAACTTTTCGGCCGGCTTCACGATTTGCCCATGCACTATTTCGACCGGCAACAGCATGGAGAAACCATGAGCAGGCTGACGAATGACATGGATAACATCAGCCAGACGCTGAACAGCTCATTTATCCAGATCATATCCAGTATCTTGACGCTTGCCGGCACGCTCGGCGTCATGCTTTTTTTAAGCCCTGTGCTTACGGTTGTGGCCATGACCGTGATCCCTCTTATGTTTTTGGGCATGAGGTGGATTACGAATAGAACTGGCCCGCTTTTTAAGGAACAGCAAAAGTATATCGGGGAACTGAATGGGTTTATCCAAGAGACAATATCTGGCCAAAAAGTTGTCAAAACATTTTCGCGCGAGAAAATGCTGATGGAAGATTTCAAGAAGAAGAATGAGAGGCTGAGAGTGTCCGGCTATTGGGCTCAAACCTATTCCGGCTTCATTCCGAAGCTCATGAATATGTTGAATAATCTTGGATTTGCCCTGATTGCCGGTGCAGGCGGCCTCCTGGCACTGAAGGGATCGATATCAGTTGGAACCATCATCATATTTGCCGAATACTCACGTCAGTTTACAAGGCCGTTAAATGACTTGGCCAATCAATTTAATACGCTGCTTTCAGCCGTGGCAGGGGCCGAAAGGGTTTTCAGCCTGCTGGATGAGGAAATAGAAGGAGAAGAGGAAGCCTGCATATCCCTTGAAACCCTTCAAGGAAATATTGAATTCCGAAATGTCTCTTTTGAGTATGAAGCCAGCCAGCCAATTTTAAAGGATATCAGCTTTAAGGCACATGCAGGCGAAACGGTGGCGCTAGTGGGACCTACAGGGGCGGGCAAGTCTACGATCATCCAATTGATCACCCGTCTTTATGAAATTGGCTCCGGCGGTGAGATCCTGTTGGATGGGTATCCAATCAGAAGCATTACACGAAATAGTCTCAGAAAGAGAATGGGCTTTGTCCTGCAGGATCCTTTTATGTTCCGGGGAACCATCATGGAAAATATTCGATTCGGAAATCTTGAAGCAAGCGACGAAGAAGTTGTGGAAGCGGCAAAAAAAGCCAACGCCCATTCATTCATTACAAAGCTGCCAAACGCTTATGAAACATTGCTCGCAGCAGATGGACAAGGAATCAGCCAGGGGCAGAAACAGCTGATCTCCATCGCACGGGCTATGCTTGCCGATCCTTCGCTTCTCATTTTGGATGAAGCCACAAGCAACATTGATACGATCACCGAGATACATATCCAGGAGGCATTGTATCGGCTTATGAAAGGACGGACAACCATTGTCATCGCACACCGTCTCAATACGATACAAAGAGCGGATCAAATCATCGTCATCAATCATGGAGAGATCATAGAAAAAGGTACACATGAATCATTGCTGAAAATGAGAGGATTCTATCACCGCCTTTTCCACAGTAAATTGGAAACGGCAAGCGGATAACAAAGCTGCAGAGCTTTTCAGCCTGCAGCTTTAACATTTTCCAGATCAATATTCCGGTTTATCCCTGATATGTGTCTTATTGAATACAGCCGGATCCGGATCAAAATAATCAGCCGTATACCTTGATACGAAACGTCCATTTTCCACGTAGCCGGATCCCCAGGTGGGATCCATGGTTACCCACTTTCCGTCCAGCTTGGCCTCAATCCATGCATGGTTCTCTTTCTTGGCTCCCGATCCTGCCTGCCCCGATATAAATCGGGATTCTATATTGGATGCCCGAAGCAATGCGGCAGCCAAATAAGCGTAATCCTGGCAAACTCCGCGTCCGGTCTCCAGTGTTTTTAGAGCACTGTCATCCCACTCAAATCCGTTATCCTGATATTTTTTTACATCATATGATACATTCCTTGCTGTATACTCGTAGATGGCCAAGGCCTTGTCGCGGTCCGTTTTACTGCCTTTCGCAAGCTCTTTAGCCAAGGCCAGGATTTTAGGGGAGTCCGACTGTATTCCCCTTGATGGAAGGAGATCTCTTTTGTCTTCTTGAGCTGTATTGGTCACATGAAAGGAAGCTACTGAAAGAAAGCTGAAGGTTGCTGTATTTTCTTCTTTCGGTTCAGGAACATGAATCGTTACTTTATATTCTCCTCGGCCAAAGCGCAGATGTATATGGCCATGAAAACTATAATCCTGAACCGGGATGATATCCAGGGCCTCGTCTTGTCCTTTCTCTGTCTTTACGTATATATGAGTCGTCTCTTTTGCGAAGGGGGCCAATGGGTCGATTTTCCCTTTGATCTCATAGATTAAATCTGCCTTTTCACCTCCGAAAGATGGTTTTTCCAGACGGACACCCCGGACTTCATATTCTCTGTGATATTCGATCGGTTCCATCATTCTATCAGACTGGTTGTCAGCCAAGATGGTTGCTGCGAAACGGAAACGGTTTTCCCTATTTTCATCAGGAACCAGCACATGTACATCATGGATTCCTTTTCCAAAGAATAGAGGGAGGCGAAAAGAAAATTGGCCCTTTGACACCGGAATGACGTGCTGCCATGTATTCTTTTCTTTTTGTACTTGGAGCATGACGCGATCCGCCTTTCCCGGGGCCACTTTTCCATTCAGCTCCAGCATTTCATTGGCTGCTGTCATGCCGCCTTCAGGATTT
>DATBUB010000046.1:0-7331 GCA_036516555.1 Bacillaceae bacterium | reverse complement strand
ATTTCCAATTAACATTACACCATTGTCAAAACAAGCTTTTTGCAGTAAAATATTTAGGTTATTTGGTGTTTGAATGAAGAGGTTGTTGGCTCTATTCCTTTCATCAATACCATGTTTTGGAGAAGTACCCAAGTCCGGCTGAAGGGGACGCACTCGAAATGCGTTATGACGGGCAACTGTCGCGTGGGTTCGAATCCCACCTTCTCCGCCATAATGATTTTAGAACGAAAAACGAACATATCCATACAATGAACATCCCCAGTTTCCAGTAACGGGGATTTTTTGCTGTTTGTGATAAAATAAAACTATTACATTGAAAGGCTGGCTGATTGAAAATGAGCAATTCTTCTACCGTAAAGCTTACATCTTTGTCCTCCAAAGGCGGCTGTGGCTGTAAAATCGGGCCTGCCGATTTAGCACAGGTGCTGCGCACTCTGCCTCCTGCCGCTTCCGATCCGAATCTGCTTGTAGGGCTGGATACAAGCGATGATGCCGGTGTGTACAAGCTGAATGAGACCACCGCCATTGTTCAAACCGTGGACTTTTTTACCCCGATCGTGAATGATCCGTATGACTTCGGCCAAATTGCTGCCACGAACGCAATCAGTGATGTATACGCTATGGGCGGAAAGCCGATAACTGCTCTTAACATCGTCGCTTTCCCCATCACCACCTTGGATAAAAGCATTTTGACCGAGATTTTGCGGGGAGCAGGCGACAAGCTCAAGGAAGCGGGAGTGGCGCTTGTGGGCGGACACTCCATCGATGATAAAGAACCGAAGTTTGGGCTTGCTGTCACAGGAGTTGTCCACCCGGACAAAGTCCGAACCAACGCTGGAGCCAAGCCAGGGGACAAGCTTATTTTGACCAAGCCGATCGGAGTCGGCATCATGACGACATCACTCAAAAAAGATCTGCTTTCCGAGGAGGAAATCGCTCGCGTCACAAAGGTGATGACCACACTGAACAAAAAGGCCGCCGAAGTGATGGAACATTACACGGTGCATGCTTCCACGGACGTAACAGGCTTTGGGCTGCTGGGACATGCTTCCGAAGTGGCAAAAGGAAGCGGTGTGGGCCTGAACATTTATTACGAACAGGTACCGGTTTTGCCGCGGGTCCGGGAACTTGCTGAAGCCGGATCTGTTCCAGGAGGCACCAGAAACAATTATGCCCATATCGAAGAAGTCGTTTTTTACCCCGACAGCATGGATCAGATCGACCGTTGGATTTTATGTGATGCCGTGACTTCCGGAGGCCTGCTGATCTCTGTTGCCGGGGAAGAAGCGGCCAGGCTGGCGGAAGAGCTGCAGAGCAAAGGAGTCGAAGCCCGCATCATCGGCGAAGTGACGGAGGAAAATAAAGGACGCATTATTGTTCGATAGATACCCAGTTAGAAGGTGAGTTTGGATGTTCAAAGACATTGCATTGACGGATTTATTGGCTTTGCAGAAGAACGAAAATCATACGATCGTTGACGTCCGCTCTCCCGGGGAATTCCACGAGGCTACCATCCCGGGGAGCATAAACATCCCTGTTTTCAATAATGAAGAACGGGCCGAGGTAGGTACCCTTTACAAGCAGGTTGGCAAGGAAGCTGCCATGGAGCGGGGGCTGGCCATCTTTTCACAAAAGCTGCCAGCCTTCATTTCCGAGTTCAAGCAAATCGAAACGCCGGTGACGGTGTTTTGCTGGCGGGGAGGGATGCGAAGCAAGACGGCGGCAACGGTGCTGGATTTGATGGGGATTCACGCCAACCGGCTCGCTGGAGGAGTCCGCTCTTACCGCCGCTGGGTGGTGCAAACCTTGGAAGAAGCTGATTTTCCTCCAAGGCTGTTTGTCTTGAATGGCTACACGGGAACAGGGAAAACCGCCATTCTGAGACAGCTTGAGGATGGAGGCTATCCCGTCATTGATCTGGAAAAAATGGCCGGTCACCGGGGCTCCATCTTTGGCCAGATTGGTTTAACCCCGTCCAACCAGAAGAAGTTTGATTCACTTTTGGTTGAAGCGATGTCCATATTTCAGAACGAGCCATTTGTATTTATTGAAGGAGAAAGTAAACGAATCGGAAAGGTGTATATCCCTGATTTTTTATATAAGAAAAAAGAGCAGGGCTTGCAATTGTTCATTCACTTGCCGATTGAAGAGAGAATCAAAAATATCTTGGAAGACTATCAGCCTTGGCAGTATCCGGAGCGCTTTAAAGAGGCTTTTCAGTTCATCAGGAAACGCATGCATACGCCAATAGCCAAGGAAGTGGAGTCCAATATTGAAAACGGGCATTTTGAATCAGCAACTGAGCTCTTATTAAAATATTATTATGATCCCAGGTATGAGCATTCCATCCAAAATCAACCCGAAAACGGCAAGATTGTGATTGAAGCAGCGAGTAAGGAGGAGGCATTCCAACGCATCCTTGACATGATTGCTGAGAGGAAAGAGCTGAAGATATAAAAAGAGGGCACCCGCCATTGTCTGCGCGGGTGCCCATTGTTTTTTTACAAAGAGTGGGAGGATGACTTCTCTGAACCGGCCCCCCTCTTCCATAGCTTTCCCGGCCAGAAGGCATAGCGGCCGAGAATCACTGTGATGGCCGGGACCAGGAGCGGCCGGACAATGAATGTATCCAGCAGTACCCCAATCGCTGTGATGATACCGAACTGGACGAGCACCTGGATGGGCAGGGTGGCCAAAACCGCAAAGGTGCCGGCGAGAATCAGGCCTGCGGAGGTGATGACGCTGCCGGTCTGGGCCACGCCGTTGGCCACCGCATCCAAGTGAGGCTGTGTCTGTTTGTTTTTCCAAATCTTCGAGACCAAAAAGATATTATAATCCTCACCAAGTGCAATGAGAAATACGAACACATACAACGGAAGAACGCCCTGAATGGCAGGATCGCCCAATCCATGATGGAGAATGAGCCAGCCAGCCCCCAACGCGGAAAAATAGGACAGGAGGACGGTAAGGATCAAATACACCATGGCGGCGACGGATCTCAGGTAGAAAAGCAAAAGCAAGGCGATGATGGCAATCATGACAGGCATGATAAGCGCTTGATCACGATCCGTGACGGTTTTTGCGTCATACTGGGAAGCGGTCTCGCCGCCTATCCAGTAATCACTCTGGCTGACTCCGGCTTTTTCCAATACAGTCGCCACTTTATCTTTCAGCTCGGGAATCCGCTCCATCGCCTCAATTGAATACGGATTCTCTTTCAAATAGACTTCGACCATCTGAAGATCGGTATTTGTTTTGCCTTCTGCCGGATCTGTCACACCAGCCACAAAGCTCAAGCCCTCCAGTTCATTCTTCAGGGGGATATCCTGTCCCTCCGTATCCATGATAATCTGGACGGGTGCCAATTCCCCGGCGGAGAAGTGCTCAGAAATTAAGTCGAACCCTTCGCGTGACGGCATGTCTTTTGGAAAAGACTGCAGCAGGTCATAGGTGTATTGAATCCGCGGAACAATGGATGCCAGCCCGCCAAGCAAAACGAGGGATGCAAGGATGACCAGCCAGGGTCGGCGAGTCACGATGATGCCCAGTTTTTTGCTGAAAAATCCTTTTGCTCTCCGAACCTTTACCGGCCTTCCTTTTTTCTTGGAAAGCTTTTTGGCCATTTCGGGAGTTCTTGGGATAAAGGGGAAAAATACCCCTCTTCCGAATATGGCCAATAGTGCAGGGAGCAGGGTCAATGCGGCAATCCCCATGAGAAGTACCGCAAAGCTGAATGGAACCGCAAAGCGGTGGAAAGAGCCATAGTGTGCCAGGAGCAAGGTTCCAAGCCCGATGACCACAGTCAGGGCACTCATGGAGATGGCTCCACCGGAATCACGGATGGCCAATTGCAGGGCTTTGAATTTGCTTTCTTCTGCAAGCAATAGCTCACGATATCTCGAAATTAGGAACAAACAATAATCCGTCCCTGCCCCAAACAGGAGGACCGTCATGATGGAGATGCCCTGCGCATCCGCTGTGATCCATCCTTTTTCAGCCATAAAGCCAAGCGACGGGCTGATGATTCCGTAGGCAAACCCAACGACGACCAAAGGCAAAATGGCCAGGAAAGGAGAGCGGTAAAGCAGGATCAAGAGGACAAGCACAAGGAGCACCGTAGCAATCAGCAGCTTCACATCCGCCTGGCTGAATAAACTGACGGCATCTGTCTGGATCCCGGCGGGCCCTGTTACTCGGACATGCAATCCTGATTCAGACAGTTTTCTGGAAAAAGGATCTTCATTCACCGTTTCGATGATTCGTTTTTTCAGTTCATCCATGTTTTCCTGAAGCGTGTCCGTTCCGGCTTGCTCATTGAAAAAAACCGGCGTGACGATGGAGGTGCCGTTTTCTGAGACGCTCTGCATGAAAGCCTGCTCCGGCATCATCTCAAACGGCGGAAGGTCGCCCTGCTGCTTAAGCGGGGAACTGTTCAAGTCCTTATAGACCGTTTGAATGGCTTGGAAATCCTTGCTGCTTAAGCCTTCATCACGGTGCCATACGATCAGTGCGGGAATTCCGGAGTCCGTGGGGAATTCTTTTTTGATCAGTTCGGATGCCTGTACGGACATGGAGGTATCAGGCAAATCCGTTGCCGCATCATCCTCAACCGAATTGACGGCTGGCCAGGCAAAGGAGAGGACGGCCGTCAAAAGAACCCAAATAGCAAGGGTTATCCACCTTGTCTTTGGACCTCCAACTGCTTGCCCCAACTGGTTAAAAGGATTCTTTTTCATAAAAAAACCGCCCTTCTAGCAAATGTATGTTAATTATATATACTAGTCGGTTAATTTTTCAAGCGAAGTCCTCCTATATGCTATACTATTCGTGAACTTATCATGTTAGGAGCGAAAAAAGTGCAGCGGAATCAACGTCCAGTCGGAAGGCCGCGTCAAGATCAAAAGGCCAAGCCGACAAAAGCAGTCATTTTGGAAGCAGCGACCTGGCTTTTTCTCGATCAGGGCTATCAATCCGTCTCGATGGATGAAGTGGCCAAGGAAAGCGGAGTCACAAAAGCGACGGTATATTACTATTATGCAACAAAAGCCGATCTTTTTACGGATGCCATGGTACAGATGATGATTCGAATCCGCGGGCAGATTATGAATCTTCTTTCGGGGGATCAGCCATTGCGGGAACGCCTTTTAAATGTGGCAAAATCGCATTTGGAGGCAACCGCAGACCTCGATATCAACAGCTTTTTAAAAGAGGCACATGAATATCTGTCAGGCGAACAAAGGCAGCAAATCAAGGCTTCTGAAGACAGCATGTACCGTGTTGTGGAGGAAAAGCTGGCAAGGGCGATGGAGAAGGGAGAAATCCCTGAGGGCCATCCGCAGCTTGCTGCTCATGCCTTTGTAGCCTTGCTTTCAATTGGCCAGTATGAGACATCCGAACAAAAAAGGATTATCTCAGACGTGAACGAGATGGCAGAACAGATTGTTGATTTTTACTGGAATGGACTGAACGGCTAAGACAAAGGTTCCCGGTAAGGCAATAAGAAACGAACAGCAGGGGAGATTGCAATGGAGATCATGCTGCCCTTTATTCAGGAGATGCTGATGCTGTATATACTGGCAGCAGTCGGATATGCGGCACGCAAAATAGGCATCCTGGATACCAGCGCCGACCAGGTTATTACTCAGATTGTCCTATATATCACGCTGCCGGCACTCATTTTATATTCGATGGATATTCCCTTCTCCGCTCAACTGGCGAAGGATATGTTTTATCTGGTGGGCTTATCTGTCTGTGTATTGCTGTTTGCCTGCTTCTTAGGCAGGCTTTTGAGAAAACGGGCCAGTCTTGCGGCTGGCAGGAAAAATGTCTTTGAAGCCTCGATCATTTTTGGCAATCAAGGTTTTATCGGCTTTGCGGTGTCCTTTATTCTGTTCGGCAGGCAGGGCATTGTATATGCCACGATGTTCAACATGGTGTATTTGATATTGATCTGGTCTTATGGCATTTATCTTTTTGTCCGGTCGAAGCCCTTTACGGCTTGGAGGCAAGTATTCCTCAATCCCGGTCTGCTGGCTACAGGAGCGGGCCTTCTCTTGTTTTTTCTTCCCGTTTCCTGGCCGTCTCCATTCTTAAATCTCCTCGAAAATACAGGAAAAATGACCATCCCCCTTTCTATGCTTCTCATCGGCAGCCTGCTTGCCGGCATCAAATTGGAGGATTTTTTCCAGCTCATCAAGAATAGATATATATGGATGGTGACAGGAACGAGACTCTTGCTGATCCCTCTTTTTCTGCTTCCCTTTGTGTTATTATCACCCCCGTTTGCCCTGTTCGCGGTGGCCGTGCTCGTTTCGGGCATGCCGTCCGCTCCGACCGTTTCCTTATATGCCTACAAATACGGCGGGGATGCCCGCTTCGCCTCTGTCGCCGTTTGTGTCACCACCATCTGTGCACTTGTCACTATCCCTGCGCTCTACTTTGTGCTGCGGCTGGTCTATTGAAAATTGAACTGTTTTGGTGCCTGGCACCCACACAACTTGGAAACAATTCTAAATATTCAACAAACTAAACGTGATTATTGTGTTTTCCCTCCCTCAAGCCCCGAATATCGCCCGCCCGTTAAGGTAATAAGAATTTTTGTTTGTCTAAATGCTTTGAGCTTTATGGAAACCAATACTCTGAAGAAAGGGAAGATGATGTTGTATTTATTGAACTTGGTTCTTTATGCCGTCTCCATCGGATTTATTGGGACCGGTATCATCATGCTTCTGATGAAATACAATCGGAGAATAACACTCATTACGCTGAGTACGGGAATAATCCTGTTACTCATTGGATTCTCCATTCATAAACTTGCTCCTTCTACAGGCGGAAAAATGATTATCGAAGCGGACGTTGTACGGATTGTCGAAGGCAGAAAAACTCCTTACTGTGAAGTAAAGGACAACTACATTTCCATCACTTTTCATTATGAAAACGAAGATAAGACAAAAGTGGAAGAATTCTGTTCACAATTTACACAAGGGGAGACTTACGAAATTAAATACCGTTACGAGAATGGGAATTATACGATGGTAGCTGTGAAGTGAAATTGCGCGGGTGCCAGGCACCCGCGCAATTTAGACACAATTCGGCTTCGTAAAAACTCATAAGACTAAATTCTCCAAAAATCTGGGTTGTCCCTAAAAGGGACGGCCCTTTTTAATGAAAATTGGGAACCTAAAGGAGGATCAATCGTCTATTTTTAAAGGGGGGAAGGGAATGGAAATATTCAGGCATGAAGCTGAATCAACCGCTAACCGTTTCCAGGTAATTGAACATTTACTGGAGGAATACGGTACAGAAATAAAGCGCATTGCTTTCTTATATGA
>DATBUB010000045.1:0-3887 GCA_036516555.1 Bacillaceae bacterium | reverse complement strand
TAATATGATAATTCCCAGCATCTCAAGAAAATAACCAATGAAGGAGAAATCTGCATGGTGGAAGTGTATATAGACGGAGCAAGCGCAGGAGATCCGGGACCAAGTGGTGCCGGAATATTTATTAAAGACGGGATTGCAGCTGAATCGCACTCCATCCCGCTTGGTGTCCTCAATAACCATGAAGCCGAATTCATGGCTTTGATCAAAGCACTCGAGATATGTCTAGAAAGAGGCCACTCTGTTATATCGGTAAGATCCGACTCATCCGCAGTTGTTGGAGCTGTAGAGAAGAATTTTGCCCGTAAAGACAAATATGCTCGCTATTTACAGGAGATTAATCGGCTTTCTGGGCAGTTTGATCTGTTCTTCATTAAATGGATTCCGTCCAAACAGAATAAAGCGGCAGACCAGCTGGCGCGCAAAGGAATCCGTCCTTGAGTCTAGAACACGTACAAAAGAGGAAGGCACATCATCGGACTCCCGATCATGTGCCATATGTCTTGCCAAGACTTTCAAATAAATCCAGAGCCTGTTTTCTGGTTGTAATTCCTTTTTCCATAAATGTCTCCAGAAGAGATAAGTAAAAACTGCCATCGAAGCTTTTTTGAAGCTTGAGGGTAAGCTCGATGGAAACGGCAGCGAGAATATCGCTGCAGCCTGTTGATTTTTTGCCAAAGTATATAAAGGCAATGGCATCCTCTCTGAACTTAAATCCCTTATCCTCCAAATTCAGCAAAAAATCTTCCAAATTAAACTCTTTTTTGCGCCCCATCGGTGTTTCCATTTACATTCCGCTCCCAAATATTTCATCAGCTTCTTCTTTCCATTTGAGCTTAACCAAATGGCTTCGTACAGTATTCAGTTCATATTCTATTACAAAATGAGATCCTGTTTCCGGCACATCCATCCATAAAACCGGTTCCCAAGAGCACTCTAAAGGCACATCACACTTTATGGCTGCAAGCTCCCTTGAGAGTAGAAGCATTTCTGTATCATCCTCAATTTTTTTCCTTTGGGAAGGGCTGAGTTTTTCCAGATTGGCCAAAAGATGATCGATATCATGAAACTCCTGAATCAGCTTCAGCGCTGTTTTTTCACCTATTCCTTTAACACCCGGATAGCCGTCACTTGCATCACCCATCAGCGCCTTGACATCAATCAGCTGATCGGGTGTAATGTCAAACTCTTCCTGAAATAAGTTTTTTGTATATTTTTTATAATTGCCCATGCCCTTTTGCATGATCCATACTTCAACGCCTTCATCAAGAATCTGAAGCAGATCCCTGTCACCCGTCAACACCGTAATATCCATCCTGGCCTTCAGCTGGCAGCATAATGTTCCTATGCAATCATCCGCTTCGTAACCCGCCAATCCAATATTGGGGATATTGAAAGCGGCGGTCATTTCTTTGGCCAGGTTAAACTGAGGAACCATTTCCAAAGGGGGTGCCTCTCTATTGGACTTATAATTCCCAAACAATTCATTCCGGAACGTGGTACTTCCCATATCCCAGCAAACCGCGATGTGTGTAGGTGCAGCATGCTCAATAGCGGTAAGAACATGCCTCATATAACCTTGGACTGCGTTCGTCGGTATACCTTTGGAATTAATCATAAAATGCCTTCTTACAGCAGTAGCATAAAAAGCACGGAATAAAAGCGCCATTCCATCTATTATCAATAAGTGATGCCTGTCCATTCCAGCACCCCTCTCTCCCTATTTATAAACCTCCTATATTATAGCATAAAAAAACAGAGCCTTAAGACTCTGCAAAAAATCCTATTCGCCCGTCGAGACCGGGTTGTCAGGATAGGAAACCCAATCAGAATAGCCACCAGCATAAAGCTTTACGTTTTCATAGCCTGATTCAAGCAAAGCAATGACATTTGGTATTGCCGTCACTCCGGACCCGCAATAAACAATGATTTCCTCGGAACGGTCCAATCCGGCAAATCTCTCTGCCTGCTTCTCGGCATGGACCCATTTTCCATCATGAAAACTGTCGGTCCATTCTTTGTTAATGGCTCCAGGTATTCGGCCGGGCCGCACATCTATCGGTTCCTCAAGGCCCAAATACCGAGGACGGGCCCTGGAATCAATGAGTAAGGCACTTCCGTCTTCCGACTTTTTCTTTACCTCATCATAGCTGGCAAGCATCTTTTCCTTTACTTTTGGAGTAAAGACACTTCGCTTCCATTCCTGGCGCATTTCCTCAACGGGATATCCAGCCTGTTGCCATTCTTTCATCCCTCCATCCAGGATATATACCCTTTCATGTCCCATGAAGGTCAGCAGCCACCAGCATCTTGAAGCAAACGCCCCATCGCCATCATCGTAGGCAATGACCTCCGTTTCATTGGAGATGCCTGCGAGCTCCAGTTTGTCCCTGAATGTCCGTAAATCAGGAAGGGGGTGCCTTCCCCCATGCTGACTGACATGCCCGGAAAGATCACGATCCAAATCGAAATAAACTGCTCCCGGTATGTGTCCAGATTCATATGCTTTTTGTCCGTATAGCGGGTTGTCAAGCCTGAAGCGGCAGTCGATTACGCGTACTTGCCTGTCTTCAGACCTTGCACGGAGCCAGTCAACCGATTTGATGCTGTTCATATTCATTCTCACTCCTTATTCGTTCTTAAGTAAAGCGCGAATCCGGATCCAATCTTCCGTGTTGTCAGTATCGTTGAAGGATTCAATCCAAACATCAAACTGTTCATTCACATCTGCCGACATGGTTTCAAGGAGGACGGAATGAACTTCATAGAGGAATGGCTGATAATGAGCGTCCATTTTTTTAAGCGCTCTGCTCAAATAAGCACTTGCATGAACATCCAGCTGTTTTTGGAGCTCCTCTTCCATTTTCTTTTTCTCGTTTTGTTCAAAGAACGACTTCGGATTTTTAAAGTATTTAAATGCATGTTCAAATGGCCTTCTGTCCAAATCCTTGAAAGCCGATTCAAACTCCGGAACATCCGCCTGGCCTATCTCAATCTTTGAAAAGGACAGGCGCGGTTCAACGGTTTTTGCTTCATTTTCAGTATGGGCCATTCTCTCATAGACGGCATGTTTGGCAAACCGTTCAATTCTCAGCGATGTTGCCCGAAGTTCCTGGGCTAAATCATATCCTGTTGATTCCAATAATTCTTCCAGTGCCTTCGAAAGCAAAGATCTGTCGTTCTTTTTCAGTAGAGCAGGATTGAAGGCTTCCTTGAAGAAGTCCGGAAAACGGAAAAACACTCGCTGCTTTACATAATGAAGCAGTTCTTTTTCCTCTTGGAGCAAGCGTTCCGGAAGAGTTCCCATCTCCATTCCGCCAAATTTTGAACAGATGAGCTCTCGCTTTGCGGCAAGTTCTTTTTTATTCCTGTCTTTCTCGCTTTCATCCAGACTCGCTGCCTCAATCATTTGGTCAAGCATGGCAAGTGCCCTTAGGTAATCGGACTCTGCCGATTGAATGGCCATTTGGGCAAGGCCAAATTCAAGGAAATCATGAAAATCATGCTGGAATTCTTCAATGTTTGATGCTTCCTTCGTTTCCTTCGATTGGGCGAGCTTGCTGGATACACCGAATATTTTCGGGAACCGGATTCCGTACTCACCTAATTGGCCAGCTACATATTCAAGAACTTCCTGCAATTCGTCAGAGTTGGATGCCAAATCAATGGCATTGACAATAAAGAACATTTTATCCAATTCAAACGCATCTTTGACACGGCCAAGCTGAATCAAAAATTCTCTGTCCGCTTTAGAGAATGCATGGTTATAATAGGTGACAAAAAGAATGGCATCGGCATTTTTAATATATTCAAACGCGACTCCGGTATGGCGGGCATTGATCGAATCAGCTCCCGGTGTATCTACCAGCGTGATCCCTTGCCGCGTAAAG
>DATBUB010000044.1:0-13537 GCA_036516555.1 Bacillaceae bacterium | reverse complement strand
AAAGCAACTTTGTATTTTGATATGGCTAAGAGGTTGTCCGAAAAAGAGCATGAAGCAGAAGACTCTCTCGGAGAAGTGATTCTTGAAATTATTGAACATTACAGGACAGATACTATAGAAGAATGCAAACTCACACATAATCCTTTTGGAAACAATAACATTTACGAACCGCAGCTTACAGAACGTTGTCCTCATTATCCCACTTTGGATGAACCAATAAAAGTTTCGTGCCAGGTATTACCTGAAGGGGAAGTTGATACTGTTTTATTAACTTTGAAAACTGAAAATGGAGTTGTTAAGAACATTGCCGAACTTAACAAAACATTCCTTGAAGACAACAAGGTATGCATTTGGACTGGTACTATTCAGCCTCTGATGAAACAACAAGAATTCATCTACCAATTTTCTGCCTATAAGGGCAAGGGTTTAAAAGCTCAATCTGAAACGTATTCAATAATCCCTTTAAAAAGAAGGCAATTGAAGAATTTCCAGCTCGTTGAAAAATCTATGAATGAAGTTGTGTTGGTAGCAAAGGATGAAGAAGGATTTTCATTGCAGCTAAACCTTGGATTTAACATTGACCAGTTTTATATGAATTTTGACTCTAATTCTTCACAAACTCTAATCGATGCAAAAGATAGTGAAAATTTAACTATCCAATTAGAAAATCAACATTTCGAATTGGATATAAAACTGGATCCATTTTCGATCGCTCTTAAGGAGAAGGATAAGGTTTATTTAAAATCACATGATTTCCTTCCCTTTATTGAATGCACGACAGATGAAAAACAAATAATAAGAGATTTAAAACTTAATTTGCATACACCGTCGAACGAGCGATTTTACGGTTTTGGTGAAAGATATAATGCTCTGGAGCAGCGCGGTAATATCATTGATTGCTATGTTTATAACCAGTATCGTGATCAAGGTACAAGGACTTACATGCCTGTCCCTTTTTATATCAGTTCAATGGGATATGGATTAGTAGTTAATACCAACAGATACACCTATTTTGATTTAGCTCACTCATTGAAGGATGCCCTGTCTATCAATGTTCGGTTGTCAAACAAAGAACAAAGTACATCTGTTACTGCATTTTTAGGGACACCTAAGAAAGTCATCGAATCCTACACTTCGAAAACCGGCAAACCGGTCTTACCGCCTGTTTGGGCGTTCGGTCCATGGATGTCGAGCAATAACTGGGACAGGGACAGTCTCGTCCGTTCAGAAGTGGAGAAAACAAAAGACAATAAGATTCCCGCTACTGTTCTAGTTCTGGAACAGTGGAGTGATGAAGCCACTTATTACATGTTCAATGATGCCCAATATAATGTGAAAGGCAATGGAGAAAGCCATTCCTATGACGAATTGGAGTTTCCTGAATGGGGTAGATGGCCGGATCCTAAGGGGTTGTTTGAATACTTGCATGATAACGGATTGAAAGTTCTGTTATGGCAGATTCCCATTAAAAAATACTTAAACAGGCAAACACATCCACAAAAAGACGCCGATGAAAAATACATGCTGGGAAAAGGATATGTTGTCCAGAAGAAAGATGGCACTCCATACAGGATGCCTGAAGGCTGGTTCAAGGAAAGTCTTTTGATGGACTTTTCTAATCAAGAAGCTAAAGATTGGTGGTTTAGCAAACGAAAATATCTGCTTGAAATTGGTGTGGATGGTTTTAAGACAGATGGTGGGGAATTCGTTTTTGGCGATGAATTAGTGTTTGCGGATGGAAAAACTGGCGATGAAATGCGGAATTTGTACCCGAATGATTATATTGAAGCTTACTACAAATTCGCAAATGATTATAAAAGCGGAGATGCTATGACATTCAGTCGTGCCGGTTATATGGGTGCGCAAAAATTCCCTGCTCATTGGGCTGGAGATGAAAGATCGACTTTTGATGCATTCAAAAGATCTTTGGCTGCTGGCATTACTTCTGGAATGTCAGGAATTCCGTTTTGGGGCTGGGACTTGGGTGGATTTAATGGCGACATTCCAACGGCCGAATTGTTTGTGAGATCTGCGGCGATGGCGGCCTTTTGCCCAATCATGCAATATCATGCTGAAAGCAAAGGGGAGTTTAATCAGGATCGCACTCCATGGAACATTGCGGAGAGAACAGATCAGGCCATTGCTCTAAAGGGATATAGGTATTATGCCAATGTTCGCATGAATCTCCTTCCTTATATCTGGAATGAAGCAAGGAAGACAAGTGAAACAGGTATCCCATTAATGCGTTCCTTGTTCATGGAAAATCCTGAAGATGTTCGGAGTGAAGGAGTATTTGACCAATATTATTTTGGTTCTTCACTGATGGTAGCTCCAGTGACAGAAGAAGGTGTGACTGCAAGAAAAGTTTACTTTCCTGAGGGTACCTGGTTTGATTTTTGGGGCGGAAAAAGAATCATCGGTCCTGCATTTGAATTAATTGATTCACCCCTTGAACATATACCGGTTTATGTAAAACAAGGATCCGTTATTTTAGCAAATGTAGATCATTCCCTTCAATTAGGCTCATGGGTTTCCAACGACATCACTAGCTTTGTAAGACCTTTATTAAGAGTTTACTTAAAGGGCGGGATATCAGAGGTAATTATTGATCACTTGAATAATCAATGGGAAATTAATGTCATTGAGGAACCAGATAAGTGGTCAATTACTGTTAATGGTCCAACTGAAGAATATGAAGTGTCTATTCCTGAAAGCACAAACCCAGAAGGGAAGTCCATCTGCATAAATGGAAAGTTAAAATCTTAATACAGATGGGGTAAGCAATGGCCTGTTTTGGAAGTATCTTCATTGACAGATTCATTATAGTAAAGTCTGGCCAGGAAAGAGTGCATCTCATTTGAAGTAAGGGAGCTAGAGAAATGGAAAATAGAAATCCTGTTAACGAAAAGCTTAAAAATGACCAACAATGGTGGAAAAAAAGTGTCGTGTATCAAATCTATCCTAGGAGTTTTTACGATTCCAATGGAGATGGCATAGGAGATCTACAAGGAATCATCCAGAAGCTTGATTACTTAAAAGAGCTTGGTGTGGATTTAATCTGGCTGAGTCCTATCTATGATTCTCCAAATGACGATAATGGTTATGACATAAGGGATTACTGCCAAATAATGAATGAATTTGGAACGATGGAGGATTTCGATCAGCTTCTTGATGCAGCTCATCAGCGAGGACTAAAAATCATTATGGATTTAGTTGTTAATCATACATCTGATGAACACTCATGGTTTGTGGAATCGAAGAAAGGTCCGGATAATCCATATAGAGACTATTATGTATGGAAGCCAGGAAAGAACGGAAAAGAACCGAATAATTGGGGATCTATTTTTAGCGGGCCGGCATGGGAGTATGACGAGAAGACCAAGGAATATTATCTCCATCTGTTTTCAAAAAAACAGCCTGATTTGAATTGGGAGAATCAAGCTCTAAGAAATGAAATTTATACTATGATGAAATTTTGGCTTGATAAAGGCATAGACGGTTTTCGAATGGACGTTATTAACTTTATTTCTAAAATGCCTGGTCTTCCGGATGGAGAGGTTAAAAAAGGAGCGGTGTATGGGGATGGTGGTCCATACTTCGTAAACGGGCCAAAAATCCATGAATACTTAAGGGAGATGAATGAAAAGGTCCTTTCTCATTACGATATTTTGACTGTTGGGGAGATGCCAGGGGCTAGAACTGAAGATGCGGTTATTTACACAGATCCTGATAATAAAGAGATTAATATGATTTTTACCTTTGAACACATGAATTTAGATAGTGGCCCTACTGAAAAGTGGGATCTTAAGCCTCTAAACTTGGTTGATTTAAAGAAGAACCTATCTAAATGGCAGACTGAATTGCATGGAATTGGATGGAATAGCTTGTATTGGAATAACCATGACCAACCAAGGATTGTTTCCCGGTTTGGCGATGATCAAAAGTACCGAGTGGAATCCGCGAAAATGCTTGCGACTTGCTTACACATGATGCAGGGGACACCTTATATTTATCAGGGTGAAGAAATAGGGATGACCAATGTTAAGTTCGAGTCAATCGATCAATATCAAGACGTCGAGACATTAAATATGTTTAAAGAAAAACGTTCTTTGGGAGTTCCGACAGAAACTATTATGAATTCTATCTATGTAAAAGGGAGGGACAATGCCAGGACTCCTATACAGTGGAGCGATCATATCCATGGTGGATTCACAGAAGGAACTCCATGGATTGAAGTAAATTCTCGCTATAAAGAAATCAATGTAGAAGCCGCATTAAAAGATAAAGAGTCTATTTTTTATC
The DNA here is from genome assembly GCA_036516555.1 of Bacillaceae bacterium. Lineage (GTDB taxonomy): Bacteria > Bacillota > Bacilli > Bacillales > Bacillaceae_C > DATBUB01. The sequence goes on along the minus strand of DATBUB010000044.1, from coordinate 9,235 downwards.
ATTATAAGCATTTGATTTCTCTTAGAAAGAGCCTAGACATCATCTCAACAGGCGACTTCAATCTTATATATGAAGATCATCCTCAGATCTTCGCATATGAGCGAAGAAGTATGACTGAAAAGCTTATTGTGCTGTGTAACTTTAGTAGTGACGAAATTGTAATAGAAGATAACAATTTATTATCAGAAATCACTACAAGTGAATTAATTATTCAAAATTATAAAGAGGTTGAAGCAGAATCCTCAATCACTTTAAAGGCTTTTGAAACGTTAGTGTACCATGTGAAATAACAATTGCTAACTTATGAAGCCACCTTATTGTGGTGGCTTCTAAAGAATAGAACATACTTCTATAATTAATTTGAGTGATAACCCGCTCTTCTTCTCAGATCGAGTCAGCACATAAATATAATTGGTCCGAGCTCGTACACAATCGAGAAACTTTCCCCCGATTTTTATCTTGCGTAACATCCGCCTTTTTGACTCCATTCCCTTAAAAGACCGGCTTGAATCGTGATTGTTGGTTAACATGCAAATCACAGAAATAACAGAGGAAATACACGTCCCGCAGTAAACTCTTCTTAATTGCTTATACACAAAAAGGTTGTCAGTCGAGTCTCTCCAGATGTTGAAGTCTTTAGACCTAAAACATGAACAGTAGCTTTGTAGTGTTTTGTTCCATGGTTATAGACGGATGATTCAATCAGTGTTATTTTCGAATGTATACCATAAAAAACCAAAAAGGAGGGGAAATAGATAAAGGGACTGCAAACTGCCATATTTACAAATTCTTATTCATTTATTTAACCCAGATCAATACGCAGTTGCTAAGGTGAGGATGTCAGTTTCATTATTATTTGGGAGGGGAAAAAGTGCTTGTAAAACGAAAACTGTTTATATGGATTACGGCCTTACTGCTTATTGTACAGCCTTTATTTTTGGAATTTTCAATAATTAGCGAGAAAGCTTCTGCGGAGACAAGAACATCCTATTCATTGGGTTCAGTTATTGAGGAATGGACCAGGCCGGTTGGGCCGGGTGTAAATGAAACGCGGATGACACTGGACAGTTTGCGTGGAAGGCAGGAAGCATTTGTCATGCATGTGGATACGCAAAATCCTGATGTACATATAGAAGCAGGACTGCCGAATGGAAAGGACTTTGGCATGCAGACCGTCCGGGATCAGGCTGCTGCGGTATCAAAGCCGGGACGGACGGTGATTGGTGGAGTGAATGGGGACTTTTATGACACCTCCAATGGAATTCCGATCGGCTCCGTGATCAAGGATGGAAAAATACTGAAAGCCGCCAACACCGAAATGTTCGGCATCAAGACTAATGGCGAGGCAATCATCGGTCAGCCGAATCCCCAATTCTTCATCATAGCCAACGGAAGCGCAAGCAAAATCCACAGATTGAATGAACCTCGTGGCAGCAACCAGCTCGCTGTGTATACGCCAGACAGGAAATCGACAGGAACGGCATCGGACGGGACGGAAGTGATTTTGACGGATATTTCCGGGGATGTCAGGGAAGCAGGAACCATTACGGCAAAGGTGGAAGCTGTACTCCCGGGAAGCGGAAATAACCTTATCCCGGAAGGAAAGCTGGTCATCTCGGGCCATGGCACTCAAGCGGAATGGCTTTCTGCCCTTAAGGAAGGACAGGCCCTTGAACTGAATACTACAGTTGCCGCGGGCTGGGAGGATGTAAAGGAAGCGCTGGGCGGACGGATCACCCTGGTGAAAAACGGGCAAAAAGTTGTGATTCCCGAAAGCTCGTTTACTACTGCAACAGCACCTAGAACCGCTGCCGGGATCAAAGCGGATGGCAGCATCTTCTTCTTGGTCCTGGATGGAAGGCAGCCTGGCTATTCGGAAGGAGTGACCATCTACGAACTGCAGGAGCTCATGTATGAGTTGGGGGCAGCGGAGGCGCTCAACCTGGATGGCGGAGGGTCATCAACCTTTTTGTCCCGTACCAACGGAGAGGACGGGCTGATGCTTGTTAACCAGCCGTCCGACGGGTTTGAGCGGAGCGTCGCCAACTCCTTTTTGGTGGTGTCCAAGGCACCTGCCGGAGAGCTGGCGCAGCTTGCTGTCCAGCCGGACCACTTGCTGATGCTGGCGGGAAGCAAGTTTGACTTTAAGGCGAAAGGTATGGATGCCGCTTTTAACCCTGTTAGCCTGAAAGGCGAGCCGGTTTGGAGCGCGGACCCTGAAGTAGGAACCATTGATCAATCCGGAACTTTCACAGCCGGCCAGAACCCGGGAACAGGACAAGTGACGGCCGAATGGAATGGAGCCAAAGGAACGTCACAGGTGACCATCGTCAATGAACTGACAGATCTTCGGTTCCAGCAGGATACCATTACGTTAAAGCGCGGTGAAGAATACAAACTGAACGTAAAGGCGGTATCGGAAGGAAGAACCGTTTATGCCAACCCATCCAATTTTGAATGGGAGATTACGGGCGGTATCGGTACTGTGGATGATGCCGGGACATTTAAAGCTTCCCATTCAACTGCTTCCGGAACCATTACCGCTCGCTACGGAGATAAGTCCGCAACGATGAATGTCCAGGTAGGCAAGCTTCCGGTCGTTCTGGAGACATTTGAGAACGGGCTGGATCATTGGACGTGGAGCGGCGCCCGCTACCAATCTGTCTCCATACGCCAGACCACGTATCCGGAGCCAGCACGGTTCGGAAATCATGCGCTGGAGCTGAACTACGATTTTACAGGGACGATCGGCACATCAGGAGCGTATGCGTATACAAAGCAAAACTTAGTGCTGGAAGATTACCCTGAATCCATCGGCATGTGGGTATATGGGGATGGCAACGGGCATTGGCTGCGTGCACAGTTGCGCGATGGCAACAACAATGCTTTTCCGATTGACTTTGTGAATAATATGGATTGGACAGGCTGGAGATACGTAGAAGCCAAGATTCCGGAAGGTAAGGCCACTCCTTTGAAGCTCGATCTCGCAGTAAGGCTCATGGAGACGAGCAATGACAACAAAAACGCCGGCACTATATACGTAGATAACATCCGCGCTGTGTATGGCGAAACGAACGACGATCTGGTGAACCCTGATGTATCGGCCGTATACCCTGCCGATAATGAAGTCATTTCAACCAATGAGCTCAAGATAAGCGCCATTGCCGCCGACAATGAAGGGGGTACGGGTATTAATCCGGAGCGTTTATGGATGTATCTGGACGGAAGAGAAGTGACTCCTGAATACACAGAAGCCACAAGTGAAATATCTTATGTTCCGGATGAGCCGCTGCTGGATGGCTATCATCAGGTGAAAATCAAGGTTCAGGACCATTTCGGGAATGAAACGGAACGCATTTGGCAGTTTGAAGTGGATGCGGGAGGCCCGGGTATAAAGCCGGTATTTGAAAAGGAGGCTTTTATCGGCAATCCTTTTGACATCCATTTGGAGACGGGCAGGCTCGATCAAATGGAAAGCCTGAGGCTGCACTTCACGTTTGATTCCAAAAGCGTCCATTTTGAAGGAAGGCAAGCTATCCTTCATAAAGATATACCTCAAGAGCATGTCGTAAGGAACGAAATCACGGAGGATGGGCATGTACACCTTGAATTGAAGAATCTTGAGAAAATAAGCGGAGCGGAAGATATTAATGTGCTTGGCAGGCTGCCGCTCTTTATGAAAAAGGATACGCTGGACATGGTCAGGCTCTCATTTGAGGAGGGAAGTGCCTCAGTCACAGGAAAAGCACCCGTCCCGCTGTATATGCCGGACATGGAAATAAAGGCGAAGGCTCATTACAAGGTTGAGTTTGACCGGGCATCGGAAGGGTTTGAAAGTAAAATAACCGTAACGGATGAAAAGGGAAAACCTGTGAAAGGTGCAGCAGTCCGGGTTGTTGCTCCCGAGCATGATCTTGCTGTTGTGACGGCAAAAAAAGCGGTTATATCAAAAGAGCCCGATACTGCCGGTGAGGCAATTTTTACCCTTCAAAAACATGATGCGGCGGTTCTGATCGGACAGCAGGGCGATTGGCTTCACGTACGGTATGGCAAGCATGAAGGCTGGCTTAGAGCAGCGGATACGGAAGTGAAGGATTGGCTGCTTGGAGAAACAGATGGTGAGGGCAGAATCAAAACCAAGCGGCTTTCCATTATGCCAGGCAACCTGGTCATCCAAGCGGAAAAAGACAACCGCTTCAGCTTCCAGACAAAAGCCAAGGTTCTCAGCCATCTTGGATCTGGGAAGCCGGAACGGATAAACCTCACCTTCAGTGAAAAAGGGAAGGGCCTGAATGTCACTTGGACAACTTCTCCGCTGACAACCGAATCCGTCGTGCAAATCATGCCTGAAGCGAAGTATGAAGAGAACGGATTTTCCGGCAAGGCTGTGAAAGAAATTAAAGGAAAAAGCAAGGAGCATGCCTTTGATGCGGGAGAGGTGCAGGTCCATAACGTTTTCCTGTCTGGACTTAAGTCCGGCGAAACGTATATGTATCGTGCTGGTGATGGTACTGAAGCAGGTTGGAGCGAGGCGGCCCGCATCGCTGTTCCAAAAAAGAACACAAATGATTTCAGCTTTATTTTGATGGGAGATACACAAGCTCCTCCCAATCAGACGGAAAACGGGTTTGGCATTTTTACAGAGCTATTCAAAAAAGCAAAGCAGGAAAATGAAGGTGCTGCCTTCCTTGTCCATGTGGGGGATATGGTGGACGACGGAAACCTTTACACCCATTGGGACGCATTTTTTGAATCCATGAAAGATTCTACGTTGGCACCATCCACGCCTTTTGTTGCAGCGGTGGGGAACCATGAAAACATCGGCAATGGAGTGGAAACATTCAAGCGAATCTTCAATATGCCGAAAAATGGGCCGGAACATTTTAAAGGAACCGTCTACTCGTTCGACCATGGCGATGCCCATTTTGCTGTTCTGAACACGGAGACCTCACAGGAAGGGCTGCTTCAGCAAGCCGAGTGGCTCAAAAAGGACATGGCCAACAGCGATAAGAAGTGGAAGATCGTCGTTTATCACCGCTCGCCATACAATTCCAATCCTGCAGCGGGCAGTGAGACGGTAAAAGAGGTATTCCCACCCATATTTGATGAACTGGGGATCGATTTGGCCATATCCGGGCATGACCATTCCTATGTGAGGACGTTCCCGTTAAAAGAAGGCGAACCGAATGAGGTCGGAACCACCTATGTCATCGCTGGCTCGACCGGCAAAAAGTTTTATGCGGCCACTCCGCAGCCATATATGGATGTCTATTTTGATGAACAAACTCAGGTCTATACAAATGTAACCGTTGGAGATGAGGGAATCACCCTCTTGGTAAAAACGCGGGATGGCCGGATTGTGGACCAGCACACGATAAAGAAATAGAATTATAGGGCGCCAAGATGTTTTTGGCGCTCTTTCTTTTTTGGATAGGGGTGCAATGGGACTCTGCTGGTTGAATTCGCACAATGTACCCGGTAGTCCGCACACCCGCAGCCTGAATTCGCATATAAGAGCCCCGCCCGCACATAACCTGAATTTTTGCAACAAACTTTCAACGGCTCCTGCCATCAGGCACCGTTGGCGAATTTTGTGAATGAAACCATCGGAACTTTTGCTTTGTTGCTAGGAATTTTGGCAATTGGGGCGAATAGTTTTACTGAGGGGCTCAATCCATTGAAGGGACCAAAACGCTGCCTTTTGGATAGTGGGGATCATCACACCCTTGCCATATTGGTGTATGCCCATTTTTACCGTGAAAAATGATATAAGTCTTGGGCAGGAACAGGAAATCACGGAGAAAATGTAATAATATCATTCTATCGGAGGGAGAAACTTATGACGGAAACATATATTTTGGCACTTGATCAAGGGACTACAAGTTCCCGTGCCATTTTGTTCAACAAAGCGGGAGAAATTGTGCATACATCGCAAAAAGAGTTTACTCAACATTTCCCGAAAGCGGGCTGGGTGGAGCATAATGCCAATGAAATATGGAGCTCCATTCTTTCTGTCATTGCAGGAGTGCTATCCGAAAAAAACATCAACCCGGAGCAGGTGGCCGGCATCGGTATCACGAATCAGCGGGAAACGGCGGTCGTATGGGACAAAACAACAGGGGACCCGGTTTACAATGCCATCGTATGGCAGTCGCGCCAGACGGCAGACATTTGCGAGGAGCTGAAGCAGCAGGGTCTGAACGACAAATTTCTAGAAAAGACGGGACTCCTGATCGATGCTTATTTTTCCGGAACAAAAGTAAAATGGATCTTGGATCATGTCGAAGGGGCTAGAGAGAAAGCGGAACGCGGAGATCTGCTCTTTGGGACGATTGATACGTGGCTCGTATGGAAGCTTTCAGGAGGCAAGGCGCATGTAACGGATTATTCCAATGCATCGAGGACCCTTATGTACAATATCCACGAGTTGAAGTGGGATGAGGAGCTGCTGAACATTTTGGGCGTGCCCGCTTCCATGCTCCCGGATGTCCGTCCGTCTTCAGAAATATATGCCCAAACGGCCTCTTATCACTTCTTCGGCCATGAAACCCCGATTGCCGGAATCGCCGGCGACCAGCAGGCAGCTTTGTTCGGGCAGGCTTGCTTTGAGAGCGGCATGGCCAAGAACACATACGGAACCGGATGCTTTATGCTGATGCATACCGGGGAAAAAGCCGTCATGTCGGAACATGGCCTCTTGACCACCATTGCTTGGGGATTGGGCGGCAAAGTCGAATACGCTCTGGAAGGCAGCATCTTTGTGGCAGGTTCGGCGATCCAGTGGCTTCGGGACGGACTACGGATGTTCCGTGATTCAGCGGAAAGTGAAGGGTATGCCGCCAAGGTGGAGTCGACGGAAGGTGTATATGTTGTCCCAGCCTTTGTAGGATTGGGAACGCCTTATTGGGACAGCGATGTCAGGGGAGCAGTCTTCGGTTTGACGAGGGGGACCGCAAAAGAGCACTTTGTCCGTGCAACCCTGGAATCCCTTGCTTATCAGACAAAGGACGTGCTCGCTTCCATGGAAGCGGACTCCGGCATTTCGTTGAAAACCCTCCGTGTGGACGGCGGAGCAGTGAAAAATGATTTCCTTATGCAGTTCCAGAGCGATATCCTGGATGTTCCGGTTGAAAGGCCAGTGATTAATGAAACAACCGCGCTGGGTGCCGCTTATCTGGCTGGACTCGCGGTAGGGTTCTGGCAGGACCGCTCGGAAATTTCAAACAGATGGGAAATTGACCGTTCCTTTACACCGGGAATGGAAGAGAAGCAGCGGGAGGAACTATATGGAGGATGGAAGAAAGCCGTACATGCGGCAATGGCATTTAAGTGAAAAAAATGATCAAACGGCCGTGCGGATCGATTGTCCGCATGGCCGTTTTTGCATAGTTTCCGTTTGTCTTCAAGCGGGCTTTAGGAAGCTTTGCCCAGTCCGTCATCCAGGACAATCGGCTTAATCCCTTTTTGGTCCGCCTCCAGCTTTTTCTTCAGACCGACGAAGAAAGCGACAATGATAACTGCCGTAATGACACCCGCCAATACATATGACACATTCATCGGTAAATTAAAGCCGATTTTCGCGTTAAGGATATAGGAGAATGTGGTCATCGTAATGAAAGCGGCCGGTATGGCGGCAATCCAGTAATTTTTCTTTTGCAGAGCCAGATACATGGCACCGATCCACAAGGCAATCATGGCCGTTGTCTGGTTGGCCCATGCAAAGTACCTCCACAAAATATTGAAGTCCATCTGAGTCAGGATGATGGAGATGACGAACATCGGCAATGCGATCCATATGCGGTTTCCAAATTTTTTCTGGGCAAGACCGATATAGTCCGCAATGATCATGCGTGCACTGCGGAAGGCCGTGTCCCCGGAGGTGATGGGCAGTACAATGACGCCCAGGACTGCGATGGTTCCAAAGACCGCACCCAAAGTGGTAACAGAAACCTCTTTAACGATTCCCGCAGGGCCGACAGTTGCAAGAAGTTCATTCAGCGACTGGCCGTTAAATACGGACATCGCAGCTGCAGCCCAGATCATGGCGATGATTCCTTCGGCAATCATCATTCCGTAGAAAATATAACGGCCTTGAGACTCTCTTTGGGTAGTGCGCGAAATGATCGGTGACTGTGTGGCATGGAAACCGGACAATGCACCACAGGCGATCGTGATGAACAGGATTGGGAAGATGGGCAGATTATCCGGATGCATGTTGGCGAATGTAAGCTCCGGAATCGGATGCCCCTGAACAACCAGTGCTCCCGCAATTCCCACCGCGCTGATCAGGAGAATCAGCCCCAGTATCGGATAAATTTTTCCAATGATTTTATCAATAGGAAGCAATGTTGCAAGAATATAATAAGCAAAAATGATGGCAACCCATACGCCGACAGACATCCAGCCTTTAGTCAAATCGCCGAGCAATCCGGCCGGTGCCGTGACGAAGACCGTACCGACAAGGATAAGCAACAGGAGTGAGAATGCATTGACGACATGTTTGAATGCTTTCCCGAGAAACATGCCTGCGAGTTCGGGCAAATGGGCTCCGCGGTTTCTAAGAGAAATCATCCCGGTTAAATAATCATGCACCGCACCTGCAAAAATGGATCCAAAGACAATCCACAGGAATGCAACAGGGCCGTAAAGGGCACCCATGATGGGACCGAAGATCGGGCCAACTCCCGCAATATTCAGCAGCTGGATCAGTGAGTTGCGCTGTTTCCCCATTGGAACGTAATCCAGTCCGTCCCCCATTGTGTAGGCCGGTGTTTTACGTTCCTCTTTGACCCCGAAGACCTTTTCCACATACTTTCCATACGTGAAATAACTTACAATCAGCAAAATGATGGCGGCGAAAAATGTGACCACGAAACCCCTCCTTTTTATTTTTGAATACGCTTTCATTCTACCATATAATAACAAACTTATGTCAATGATAATTATTTTAATCTTTTGAAAAGAAAGTCTTCTTAACGAATGTTAAGTGTAATGGCGTGCCTAATTCTGACTAATTATTGACAATTGAAAATGATTATCAATGTTTTATTGACAGAGATATATAGGGTGCTATAATGAAACTTGGAATCATTGATAATGATTTTCATTCGCGCATATCATGTACATGGGCGGATAAATTACTCAGTGGAGTTATTCATGAAAACACGATACTTACTATTAGCTCTCATATTGTCATCTGGGCTGTCCCTTTTTCTCGGGGCCAGCAACATCACAC
>DATBUB010000043.1:0-21921 GCA_036516555.1 Bacillaceae bacterium | reverse complement strand
ATATTGCATCGCCTCCTTCAGAACCGGAGGAGCTGAAAGTTTCTGAATGGAATCGGATAATCCGTTTTCCAGCATTTCTTTGTTGGTTTGCATGAACGTTTCAAGTTGTGGTGTCAATCGCGTGCCTCCTCCTCCTGAATTTGAAAGTCTTCTTCCCCGTCTTCCGTCAATACCTTGGTCAGTTGCTTCTCCGCATTTTTAAGCTTGTCGTGACAAACTTTGGATAGCTTCATGCCTTTTTGGTATATTTCCAAAGCCTCTTCCAGGGGGATATCCCCTTCCTCGAGCCTTTTTACGATGTCCTCCAATTGACCCATCGCCTCTTCAAATGACAGCTTGTCTTTCATTCCCTCTCCCCCGTTTCAATTTCGTCAATTGTACAGTATAGACGTCCGTCTGTAATCTTCAGCTCCATTTTATCACCCGGCTGGACCTGCTTTCCGCTCTTTATCAAAGCACCTTTGTCCGTATAGGCAACGCTGAATCCCCTTCTTAATGTATTCATCGGGCTCAGTGCCTCCATCGTGGACAGGGCAGAGGAAAACTGATGAACCTTGTTCCGGTGTATGGACTGCATCTGCTGAATCATCCGGTCTTCCAAATTTTTCTGGCGCTGTATGGCGAGCTCCAACTTTTTGGAAGGATGGTTCCGCTCAAGGATGTGATGGAGCCTGTCATACCCCTCTCTTTTGCGGAAGAACAGCCTCTCCTGAGACGTTCGGAGTTTATCAGCCATCCTGTCCAAATCCTCCCACTTCTGTTCATATAAACGGCGGGGGTTCCTTAAGATTTGGGATCTTTCCACATAAGCAAACCTTTTTTGGCTGGTCCTGACAACCTCTCCTGCACTCCTGATAAGCCGTCTCTTCCGATCAAGGAGGCGTTCCATCAGCTCTTCAACATGGGGTGCGGCAAGCTCTGCCGCAGCGGTCGGTGTGGGTGCCCTGAGGTCAGCAACAAAGTCGGCGATTGTAAAATCCGTTTCATGGCCAACCGCTGAAATGACGGGAATGGACGATTCAAAGATGGCCCTTGCCACTTCTTCCTCATTAAATGCCCAAAGCTCTTCAATCGATCCCCCGCCTCTTCCGACGATCAGCACGTCCGCCGCGCTGCGCTCGTTGGCCTTCCTTATGGCATCTGCAATGGAAGGAGCCGCATGAGGACCTTGAACCAGAGCCGGAATCAATAAAATCTTCCCCATGGTATATCTGCGTTTGATGGTTGTGATGATATCCCGGATGGCAGCCCCTGTCGGGGAAGTAATGATCCCGATGGTTTTCGGATATGCCGGTACCGGTCTTTTTCGTTCAGGGCAAAACATGCCTTCTTTCTCCAGCCGGCTTTTCAGCTGTTCGAACGCAAGAAACAGTTCGCCAATGCCATCAGGCTGCATCTCGCGGATGTAGAGCTGGTACTGGCCGCTTCCTTCGTATACTGCGACATTTGCTTTCACCAATACATTCATCCCATTCTCGGGAAAAAACTTCATGGTCCGGGCAGACGCCGCAAACATGACGGCCATGATCTTGGATTTATCATCCTTTAAGGTAAAATACATATGTCCGCTTGAATGCTTTTTGAAATTGGAAATTTCCCCCTTGACCATCACTTCCGCTAAATAGGGGTCTGCTTCAAATTTGCGCTTGATATATTTCGTCAGTGCCTTAACGGTCAAATACTGTGGATTTGTCATTCACTGCACCCTCTGTTCCAGAAAGAAAAGCTGCATTCTCATTGCGAATGGCAGCTTTTGCTTGTATCATTATAGTCATTTTACTATTCTTTTGGGATTATTGCGACTCGTTAAGGCGTTTTTTAGCCGATTTCACCGTATTATATAACAACATGGTGATGGTCATGGGTCCAACTCCGCCCGGTACCGGGGTAATATATCCCGCTTTTTCCTTTGCTCGCTCGAAATTGACATCACCGCAAAGCTTGCCGTTTTCATCGCGGTTTATCCCCACATCAATGACAACGGCACCTTCTTTGATATGCTCGTCCGTAATCATCCCCGCCCTGCCGACTGCTGCAACCAAGATATCAGCATGCCGGGTAAAAGAAGTGAGGTCTGGGGTTCTGGAGTGGCAATATGTAACGGTGGCATTTTCATTCAATAACAGCTGGCCCGCTGGCTTTCCGACAATATTGCTTCTCCCGACGATCACTGCATGCTTGCCCTCCATCTGGATGCCTTCATGCCTGAGCATTTCCATGACACCGAATGGCGTGCATGGAAGGAAAGTGTCCTGTCCTGTCATCATCTTTCCTATGTTGACCGGATGGAAGCCGTCTACATCTTTTGCAGGTGATATGGTTTCAATTACCTTCTCCTCGGAAATGTGGTGAGGCAGCGGCAGCTGAACCAGAATGCCATGTATGCGGTCGTCCACGTTCAATTCCTCGATTTTTTCCAAAAGTTCTCTCTCCGGCACATCTTCTGGATATTCCACGAGTATGGATTCCATCCCGATATTTTTGCAGCTCTTTTGTTTGGACGTCACATATGTTCTTGAAGCCTGGTTATTTCCCACCAGTATGACAGCCAATCCAGGCACAATCCCTTTCCCCCTTAGATCGGCTACCTCTTTCTCAAGCTCATTCCTTATCTCCGCAGATATTTCTTTCCCGCTGATCAATTTTGCCATTTCCCATGTCCCCCTCTCATCTTTTTATTTCAAGTCTTTTATTTTGGAAAGTACACCATTGATGAACTTTCCTGACTGGTCATCCCCATATTTTTTGGCCACTTCAACCGCTTCGTTGATGGCTACGTTTGCGGGCACGTCCTCACTGAACATGATTTCATACGCTCCGATCCGGAGTATATTCAAATCAACTTTGGCCAGCCTGGCAATGGACCAGCGTTCCAAATGCTTGCCGATCTCCTGATCGATCGCCTCAAGGTTACGGACTGCACCATTCACAAGCTCTTCCAGATAGGCATCCGATGGTTCATCTTCCAGTACATTTGTCACCGCTTCCCCGGGGTCTATTGCGCTCATATCTATCTGAAACAATGCCTGCAATGCTTTCTCTCGTGCTTCACGTCTTTTCATATTTTAGTGCTCCTTTAATGTAAAATCCGGTTCATACCCTTAGTATTTTAACACGGAAGGAAAGTTTAAACACCGGGAAGGTGCGGACATCGTCTGCCAGCCTCTTTTGCAAATGGTAAAAAGCCAAAGGCTAAAGCCTTCGGCTCCCGATATCACTGTTCCGATTCAATGTCGCTGTCCAGCTTTTGGGATTCAAAAGCCACTCCAACAATATGAACATTCACTTCTTCTGCTTCAAGAGCCGTCATATTGTATAGTGCCTGGCGAATGCTGTCCTGGACTTTTTGGGCCACGGATGGAATGGAAACTCCAAAGTTCATCGTGCAGTAGACATCCACCTTGATGCCCTCCTCCGATAACTCGACCCTTACACCCTTTCCGTGGTTTTTCCTGCCGAGACGTTCAGCTACGCCCGCAGCAAAATTTCCGCGCATTTGGGCAACCCCATCCACCTCAGAAGCGGCTATGCCTGCGATAACTTCGATCACTTCCGGGGCAATCTCAATTTTACCGTGACTGTGTTCCACTTCCTGGGTCATGTCAAGCATGTTCAGATTTTCTTCCATTTTATTGCACCTCCGTATTATTGGTCCTTCATTACATCGTATTTTTCAAGGAACTTTGTATTGAAATCACCGCCGACAAACACTTCATGTTCCAGCAGCTGCAGATGGAACGGTATGGTTGTGTGGATTCCTTCAATGACGAATTCCTCCAGCGCCCGTTTCATCCTGGCAATGGCCTCTTCCCTGGTTGCTCCGTAGGAAATAACCTTTGCAATCATGGAATCATAATATGGAGGAATGGAATAGCCTGGATACGCTCCGGAATCCACACGCACTCCCAGACCGCCCGGAGGCAGATACATCTCAATTTTTCCAGGTGAAGGCATGAAATTCTTTTCAGGATTTTCGGCATTGATCCTGCATTCGATCGACCAGCCCCTGAATTCTACCTCTTCCTGTGAAATGGAAAGCGGTTTGCCTGAAGCCACGAGAATCATCTCTTTGATCAAGTCCACACCTGTCACCATTTCCGTCACGGGATGCTCTACTTGGATGCGTGTGTTCATTTCCATAAAATAAAACTGGCGGTTGCGGTGGTCGTATATAAACTCGATTGTACCTGCTCCAGAGTAATCAACAGCCTTTGCCGCCTTGACAGCTGCGTCCCCCATCGCTTCCCTCATTTCGGAATCGATCGCCGGCGAAGGAGTTTCTTCCAGCAGTTTTTGCAGCCTTCTTTGAATGCTGCAGTCTCTCTCTCCCAGATGAATGACATTGCCGTGATTGTCTGCCAAAACCTGGATTTCAACATGGCGGAAGTCCTCAATATACTTCTCTATGTATACCCCGGGATTACCGAAAGCAGTCATCGCTTCCTGCTGCGTGATATTGATTCCTTTGATGAGTTCTTCTTTCGTTTTTGCCACACGGATTCCTTTTCCTCCGCCTCCTGCAGTGGCCTTGATAATGACGGGGTATCCAATGTCTTCGGCCAGCTCCAATGCCTCATCGGTATCATTGATGATGCCCTGAGATCCGGGAACAATCGGAACTCCTGCCGCTTTCATTGTTTCCCTGGCTACGTCCTTCGTCCCCATCTTGGAAATGGCTTCCGGGCTCGGTCCCACAAAAGTGATATTGCATACACGGCACAGTTCAGCAAAATCAGCATTTTCAGCCAAAAAGCCATAGCCGGGATGGATGGCATCACAACCGGTAAGCTTAGCCACACTGATGACATTGGCCGTATTAAGGTAACTTTCCTTAGACGTTTTAGGCCCTACACAATAGGCTTCATCGGCCAGCTGCACGTGAAGCGCCTCCCGGTCCGCCTCTGAATAGATGGCCACTGTTTCAATTTCCATTTCTTTGCAGGCCCTTATGATTCGAACCGCAATTTCTCCCCTGTTTGCAATCAATAATTTTCTGATCATATTTGATGCTCCTTATCTGGGCTTTACTAAAAATAACGGCTGCCCATACTCTACAAGCTGTCCGTCTTTTACGAGGACTTCCACAATTTCGCCTTCAACTTCAGCCTCGATTTCGTTGAACAATTTCATCGCTTCCACGATGCATACAACTGTATCTGCCTTTACCGCAGATCCAGGCTTTACATAGACATCACTGTCCGGTGAAGGGGACTGATAAAAAGTTCCCACCATCGGGGAGATGATTTTATGTAGGCCGGGGTCTTCTTCACGGGCAGGCGCTCCCGTCGTTTCAGGCGTTGCCGGGAAAGCCTCCGGCGCAGGGGCTGCATTGGTTTGTACCGGAGTTGCCTGAACAGATGGAGCAGGTGCCTGAACCGTCTGGACCGGAATTTCCTTCACCGGAGCCTGCTGGTTGGCATGCTTTTTCATCTTGATTTTTGAGCCTTCATGCTCATACACAAATTCATCGATATTTGATTGATCGACAAGTTTAATAATCTCACGGATTTCTTGTATTTTTAACATATAGGACACTCCTTAATATTTATGAGTAGCTGCTAATATCATAATATAATACCTCCCCAGAATTCAATGATGAACTTTAAAGAGCCGGTCTTCCACAGCTGGACAGCCATGGAGGACCGACTCTTCTAGTTGGTTTGGAATTGAACGGTGGCAACAATCGATGTCCCGATTTCTTTCCTGACAAGGCGGAGGATTTCGGCTGCATCTTCCCTGGAGTGTTCGGCTGATTTGACCGTCACCTTTACCTCGCTTTGATCTGCCCTTACCAGGACATCGTTGTACCCGAGGTTTTTGATCAGGCTTTCCAGTGTTTTTTCTTTCACATCAAGTGCTGTCAATTGCTTTTGTTGAGCGTAAAGCTCGCTTTTTTGTTCCGCGGACAACTTTGGATCGGCCAGCTGGGTGGTCAGCTCTGCATTCAGTTTGCTCCTTTTTTCCTGCTGCTCCAGCCTCATGGTTTCAAAGACTTCATCGCCCGCGGCTCCTGTAATGACCTTTGCATCCTTATCAGCCGATGTTTTCTCTCCCGCAGCCGGCGAGTCTTCCTTTGGAGCGCCGGCCATATTGCTCTGCTCAGGATCTGCGGTCACATAATAGACAGAAAGCACCACTACAAGACTGAGCATTGTCAACAGCCAAACCGTTTGTTTTTTCAACAGCATTCACGAATCCCCCTTAGATTTTTTAGGCATAACGGCCACTTTATGGCTTGGCACATCAAGCGCTTTCGTTACGGCCTCTACAATCCACTTTTTCACGACAATG
The DNA here is from genome assembly GCA_036516555.1 of Bacillaceae bacterium. GTDB lineage: Bacteria > Bacillota > Bacilli > Bacillales > Bacillaceae_C > DATBUB01. The sequence goes on along the minus strand of DATBUB010000043.1, from coordinate 15,630 downwards.
TTATCTGCACCACCGGCCACCACCAGCACTCCCCTAATGGCCGGTTTCTGTGTTTCTATCGTAACCGGAACCTCCTGATCTCCTTCTCGGATGAAGACCAGCTGGTCCTCCGTTGATTGGTCTTCTATTTTCCTGGTTCCCCCATCGCGGTCCCCTTCATTGGTGGTCTGGTTTTTGATGGTTGTGTTTTTTTCAAATATTTTTTTCTCGGTGGCTTCAACATTTACGACGACCGTAACATCATGGACTCCAACTATTTCTTCCAGCGCCTGCTTAAGCTGATTTTCATACTGTTCCTCGAACAATTTCATGGCATTGTCCATGCCGGCATTCCCATCCACTTCTTGCGTGCCGGCTGCCGCGGTCTCCATTTCTTTGTTCACGGGAGAGGAGCCTCCCCTTTCCCCGCGTGACCACATATCCCCAAGCAGCATCAGCGCGGCTCCCGCGAGCAGAAGAATCATCATGTAGTGGACCTTGTTGCTTTTTCCTGCAGGCCTGTCTTTTTCCTGGTCAAACCGCTTTTTCAGCCAATCAAGAGGCCCGTTTTTCTTATCCATTTATTGCTGGTTCCTCCCCTCCGCGAAAACTTCTATCTTTGCTTCCTGGATCTCCCATCGATCCGACAGCAAGGACTTGATTCGCTCTTTATCGGGAAATTCTTCATCTCTTACTTTTTCCGATAGGTCGATGATGACTGGTTTGACGGCCCCCTGCTTTGAGGCCTTTGCCTCGGCAACATGGACGGTGACTTTTTCCAGCGTATCAGGATGGCCTTCAAACCGGATGCCTGCTTGCAGATTGATTGCCCTGATCTCAAGGCCGAATTCCTCTATCAACTCCTCCTCGCTTCCCTCTTTCATTTCGTCTGCCATTTGCTCTAATATATATGCATGGTGGGAGGCTTGTATTTCTCTTTTTTTCTCTTCCACCAGCATTTCACCTGGAGCACCTTTTGCTTCTTCATTTTCGAGGAGACCGGCAATGACTTGTTCAAAGTCTGCTGACAGCAGTGTGAAAAGGGGATTCAGGATAATGGCTACAAGCAGCAAACCCGTTACAAGCTTGACATACTTCTTCATGCTGGAATCCGGAAGCAGCATGTCCACAATCATGGCAAGCATCAAAAAGACTATGATATTGACTACCCATCCGGCAAGATGATCCATATCCCCCCTCCTTTACCTGATCATCATCGTAATGTTTCCGGAAGCTATCACGATAGTAATGCTGAGAAAGAACATGAAAGAGACGATGGCTAGGGAAGCAAAAATATACAGCATGCTATTGCTGATTGTATCCAGGCAATCGATCACAGGACCGCTTCCTATCGGCTGAAGCAAAGCGGCAGCCAATTTATAAATGATGGCGATCATCATGATTTTTATAGCCGGAAAAGCGGCAAGAAGAAGTACAATCGCCACTCCGGCCACTCCCACTGTATTTTTCAGCAGCAGAGAGGCGCTGATGACCGTATCAGCTGCGTCTGTGAACATGCGCCCCACAACCGGAATGAAATTTCCGGTGACAAACTTCGCCGTTCTGATGGCGACACCGTCGGCCACCGCCGTTGCAGCGCCCTGCAGGGAAATAACCCCCAGCAAGACAGTCATAAAAATGCCCAGAATGCCAATGCCTGCTTTTTTCAAGAGTCCTGCAAGCTTTGTCACTTTATGCTGGTCCGTCATTGTACTGACGATGGCAAGCAGCGCTGACAGGAAAAGAAGCGGAAGAACAACGCTTCTTACCAGGATGCCGCTTGTATGGATGATAAAGATCAATATGGGGTGGAAAAATGCGGATGAAGCAACCCCTCCTGATGTTGCGATCAAAGCAAGCAAAAGGGGAATCAGAGCATAAATAAACTGGGTCATCGAATCTATGGCACCGACCGCGTATTCCACAGCGACCCTGAAACTGTTCAAAGCGATAATGATGAGCACCATAAACACCACTGCATAGGCAACCCTGCTGACTGCCCCTTTTTCAAACGCTTCATGGAGACTCTGCAGAAAAACACTGAGCAATGTCAATAGGAGCAGAGATCCAAGCAGCTTTCCGTTCATTGTCAGTTCCTGAAAAGCAAATCCGATGATTCCCCTGAACCATCCTTTCATGGAAAAAGACTTGTCCCCTTTAATAAATTCAAGCAGCGTCCCCTTTTGCCCCTCCGGCAGGTAGCCGCCATACTCAGACATGACCGAATTCCAAAAATCATTTAACTCCTCCAAGCCAAGCTGATCGATCTGCCGGTCAATAAATTCCTCCTGAAAACCATGCCCTGTCTCCTCATTAGCCGATCCGGTACCCGCTCCCCCAAAAAAGAATAGCCCTATTACTAGGATCCATAGTAATTTCCTCATCCGTTTCCACCCTTTTCCTAGAGCCCTATTGTGCCTTCACCATATTGAGGATGGTTTCCACCATCACCGATATGATCGGGATGGCCATGGCAAGGATAAGAATCTTCCCCGCAAGTTCAACCTTTGCGGCCATGGCATTTTGCCCGGCATCCTTGCTAATATGTGAGGCAAATTCGGCTATATACGCGATTCCAATGATCTTCATGATCGTTTTAATATAAATGGCGTTTACGTTTGCTGCTGCAGCCAGCTTGTCTATCATCTGGATGATGGTCCCAATCTGGTCAATCAGAAAGAGGAAAATGGCACAGCCGGCAAACAGTACGAGGAGAAAGGCATAATTGGGTTTCTGTTCCTTTATGACCAATGCCAAAAAAGTGGTTATTAACGCAATTCCTGCTATTTGCAGGATAGCCAAAACAATCCCCCCTACTGAAATAAGAAAACGGATTTGATTTTCTGAAAGAGCCCTTCCACGATCGATGCAACCATAAACAGAATATATAGAAAACCGAACAGCGTTACCCATTGTGCGTATTCCTTTTTGCCAACCTGGTCCAGGATGGTGTGCAAGAAAGCGACAACGATTCCGATTCCCGCTATTTTAAAAATCAAATCTACATCAATGCCCATCCTTCTCCCCCTCCTGTACTACAGCAGCAGAATGATAAACAGCAATCCCCCGAGAAAGCCGAGGCTTTTGGCCATTTTTTCATATTGCTTCTGTTTCTCCCTAGCGGCATCTTCTTCCCTTCCCAAATGGGTAAGCGTCAGCATGATGTGTTTCTGCTGGTTGATCCTGTCGTGTTTTCCAAGGGTCTCCCCAAACTGGACAAGGATCTCATATTCGCTTTTCTTTAGAGAGAGCGACGGCCACACCTTGTCCAGTCCATCTTCCCAAGCTGATTTGACCGAAGCGTTTTCCCTCGAAAGACCCTCTGCAAAAGTATCGAAAAAACGGCTCACCGGTAAGGGGATTTGTTTGGCGATGAGGATGGCAGCGTCCCGCAATGGTGTGTGGCCAAACATGATTTCGGCATCAAGCATTTGCAGCGCATCCCGGAAGAGACGCATCTGCCTTGGTCTTTGGCTCAGCTGTCTGGAAGCTTCCATTCCTCCCCATGTGGCAGCTCCCAATATCAGCAGTGCTCCTGCCCATTTCATCATGTGTTTACCACGTCCCTCATCATTACCCTTCCCTCGGCATCCCTGATGCAGCTTATGGTGCCAGGCCCATATTGGGAGGATAATTCAATATACCTTTCAAACACCTTTTCTTCTATGAGTGAAGATAAAATCGGCCGTTTCCGTATATCTTCAAATCCTCTTCCGTGTGTGGTTGTAACCAGGCTGATTCCCGCATGTACGGCTTCCTTGATGGCAAAGGAGTCCTCTTCCCTGCCGATTTCGTCCACAACGAGCACCTCCGGACTCATCGAACGGATCATCATCATCATGCCTTCCGCTTTAGGGCAAGCATCCAGTACGTCCACCCTCGTTCCGAGACTCAATTGAGGGACCCCATCAACGCAGCCGGCAATTTCTGAGCGCTCATCCACAATTCCGGTTTTAAACGATGGTATGCCCATCGAGGGATAACCGGATGAAATAAGCCTCGCCAAATCCCTTAGTATCGTCGTCTTTCCTGTTTGAGGCGGACCGATAATCATGGTGTGCTTCCACATCCCATTGTATAAATAAGGGATCAGAGGCTCCGCAGCCCCCCTCTTTTCCCTGGCAATCCTTATATTGAAGGAGGCCAGATTCCTGATGGCCTTCACATAACCGTTTTCCAGGATCACCTTGCCGGCAAGCCCGATTCGATGGCCCCCGTCAATCGTGACATACCCTTTTCTCAGCTCCTCGTCCAACGTATAGAAGGAATGGTTGGCAAGCTTTCCGATGAGCAGGCCGGCATCTTCCTTTGTAAATATATAAGGGAGAAAAGTCGGTGTCCCGCCTGATGAAAGTTCAACCTGCCGCTGGATTCTCAGACGGATTTCCTGTACTTCATCTATCCTCTGAAAGACCCTGCTTTGCATCATTTCCTTCACTTGTTCCGGCAGCAAACGCAGTATGGATTCCATCGAATCCTCCTCTCCATACAACCTGCTACCTCATATGTATTCGAACAAGCTGTAAATATGATGGACAATAAAAAAAACCGAGGGAACTTCCCCTCGGTTCAAACTGTTGGCAAACGCCGTCTTATATTATGCTCTTGATACATAGGATCCGTCAGTTGTATTGATGATGAGCCTGTCTCCCGCATTGACAAAGAATGGCACCTGCACGACAAGTCCGGTTTCCATGGTTGCCGGCTTGGAGCCGCCGGAAGCGGTGTCTCCCTTAATCCCCGGATCTGTCTCGGCCACTTCGAGTTCAACAGAATTAGGAAGTTCAACACCAAGCGTTTCACCATTGTACATGATGATATGCACTTCCATATTTTCTTTCAAAAACTTAAGTTCATATTCAATCTGCGATGCAGGAAGCTCAATTTGTTCATAGGATTCATTATCCATAAAGACATGCTGATCGCCGCTGGCATATAAATATTGCATGGTACGGTTATCAATCTGTGCTTTTTCAACTTTCTCACCTGCACGGAATGTCTTTTCCTGGATGGCTCCCGTTCTGAGGTTCCTTAATTTGGAACGGACAAACGCCGCGCCCTTTCCTGGTTTGACATGCTGGAAATCCATGACCCTCCAAATTCCGCCGTCTGTTTCAATCGTCAATCCTGTTCTGAATTCGTTTACTGAAATCATCCTATTTCCTCCTCGTTGCTGTAGCTTACAAGATGATCAGATCTTTCGTTGAATGCGTCAGGGTTTCATTTCCATCAGCCGTGATCAGTGTATCATCCTCAATGCGCACTCCCCCGACTCCGGGCAAGTATATCCCGGGTTCGACCGTGACAACCATTCCAGGCTCGAGCTTCGCCTCCGAACGGAAGGAAAGCCCTGGCCCTTCATGCACTTCCAGCCCAATTCCATGTCCCAGGGAATGTCCAAAATGCTCTCCGTATCCTTTTTCGGCAATATAGTCCCGGGCAATGGCGTCCGCTTCAATGCCGGTCAATCCCGGTTTGATCTGCTCCATTGCCTTGAGCTGTGCTTCCAGGACAACATCATAGACTTCTTTTAATTGGTCGGAAGGATTGCCGACTGACACCGTGCGGGTAATATCTGAAATATACCCTTTATGCAGCGCTCCATAATCCAATGTAACGAAATCTCCCTTTTCAATCATTTTATCGCTTGCCACGCCGTGCGGCAGGGCAGACCTCCAGCCTGATGCTACAATGATATCAAAGGAAGAGGATGTAGCCCCGCTTTTTCTCATAAAAAATTCGAGTTCATTAGATACATCCAGTTCCGTCACTCCTGGACGGATATAATCCAGAATATGTTTAAATGCCGCATCCGCTATATCCGCTGCTTCCTTTAATATATTAATCTCCTGCTCCGTCTTTATCAAGCGCAGATTCTCGATCATGTTAGAAACAGGCACCATCTCTGACTCCACCGCTTCTTCATACATTTTATAGGATGAATAAGAGAGATGATCCTGCTCAAAGCCAAGCTTCTTGATGCCAAGCTTCTTCGCCTGTTCAGCCACCTCGGAAATGATGGGGCCCTTATGAAGGACTACTTCAAAATCCCTCGCCTGGTTTTCCGCCTGCTCGGTATACCGGAAGTCGGTGATAAACAAAGCCTTATCCTGAGAAATGAGTGCCACTCCTGCCGTTCCGGTAAAATTGGTCATGTAGCGGCGGTTGTATGTACTGGTGATCAATAAGCCATCTATCCCGTTTCTCTGAAACTGTTCCCTTAGTTTATTCAGTTTCTCCATTATGATTTCTCCCCTTTAAGTAGTCTGCCATCGCCCGCAGAGCCAGTTCATATCCAAAAAAACCAAAACCCGAAATCTGGCCGATCGTGACAGGCGCTGTTACTGAAAGCCTTCTGAACTCCTCCCTGGCATGTACATTGGATATATGCACTTCGATGGCCGGTATGCCAATCCCGGCAATGGCATCCCTAAGAGCTATGCTATAATGCGTAAAAGCACCGGGATTGATGATCACTCCTTTATATCCCCCACTTTCGGCAGCATGAAGTTCGTCCAGAAGTATCCCCTCATGGTTGGATTGAAGGGTCTTTACATTGAATCCTAATTCATTTCCGGCTCTCCGGACCCTTTCTTCCAAATCAGCCAATGTATCCGAGCCATAAATATCCGGTTCCCTCTTCCCCAGCAAATTAAGATTGGGACCGTTCAATACAAGAATGTTCACCAGCAACCCACACCCCAAATAATGAGAATATTCAACAAGAACATTCTAACACAAATATTTTCCAATATCCTGCAAAAGTTTATATTTTACTGTTGTTTACCGGCTGATTCCTGGAAATATTGCTGTTCGTTATATTCGTAGGAAATGGAGTAGCCAATGAATAAGCCATAGCAGATAAAAATGCAAAGCTCCGTAATCAGCGTATTCCTTTCATTTTCGAACAAGGGCCTGATATCAGGAAGAATTGGAGGTAGGACCAAAAAAATCAGCAGGAAGATACCAACACCATATAATAGCCCCGTCCAAGGAGTTTTCCTTTTGCGCAAAGCGATGTAATATATAAGGGCTGTTCCGATGGAAAGAATCCCATACAACAAGATGGCTATGGCATAGCCCAGCCACGTGTCCACCCACTCCAACCCCCGGAAAGGAGCCATTATAAGGTGTGGATCGGCTTTAGTGAACTTGAAATAATGGGCAGCATAGCCGGACATGCTTCCCAAGAGCCCTGCTACAAAACCCGTAATGACCGAAAGCTTAAGCAGCCCCATTTGTGCGGACTGCCTTTGGTTATCCTTTGACATGTGAAACACCTCCATCCTGTATCATGTCCTTTCGCCTTGATTCCTTGCATCGGTTTTTTTGTTCTGGTGATTTTTTCAATTTATGAGTAAAATAAAGTTAATGGCAATCTGAATAAAAAGATGGGCCAACAACCATACTCTTAAATAATCCATAGGCTGGTGTTAATGTGAATAAACAACAAAAACCTGCATACGGAGGACAGGCAGTCGTCGAAGGCGTCATGTTCGGCGGAAAGAAACAAACCGTCACGGCCATACGAAGAAAGGACGATTCCATCGAATTCTTTCATCTTCCCCGCACTAAGCGGCCGGTCCTTCAAGCCCTGAAAAAGATTCCCTTTATCCGGGGAATTGTAGCCATCATTGAGGCAAGTGCAAACGGATCGCAGCATTTGACATTTTCTACCGACCGGTTTGATGTCGATCCGGCAGAAGACGAAAAAATAGAGAAGGAAAAAATGTCCAAAACAACTTTGGTGTTAAGTGTGGCAGCCATTGGCGTCCTGTCATTCATCTTCTCCAAATTTATCTTTACGCTTATCCCTGTTTTTCTTGCAAATTTTGCGAAGCCGATCTTCCCGGGTGAAACTGCTCAGGTATTGATTGAAGGCCTCTTTAAACTCATCCTTCTCCTGGGCTATATTTACTTCATCTCCTTGACCCCCATGATCAAGAGGGTGTTCCAATATCACGGAGCTGAGCACAAGGTGATCAATGCCTATGAGAACGGCCTTGATTTGACCGTCGAGAATGTCCAGTCCCAATCCCGGCTGCATTACAGATGCGGGAGCAGCTTCATGCTGTTCACGGTAATCGTCGGAGTCGTCATTTATATGTTTGTGGATTACGATAACCTCTGGGACCGTATTTTAAACAGATTGGCCCTCATTCCTGTCGTCCTGGGCGTTTCTTTTGAAGTCCTCCAGGCGACGAACAAATTGCGCAATGTGCCTGTGCTTAAGATGTTGGGCTATCCGGGGCTGTGGCTCCAGCTTATGACGACGAAAGAACCGGACGACAAACAGGTGGAAGTTGCCCTTGCCTCGTTTAAAGAATTGCTAAGAGTGGAAAAGCAAGAAGAAGAGCAATTGGAGAAGATCGTGTAAACGTATAAAAGCAGTTCCTTTTGGGAAAAATGCTCATTACTCCCGAGGAGGTGGCGCTCTTGAAAGTACGGAATTGGTTGGTGGGGCTCATTTTTATCCTAGCAATTGCCGGGCTGGGCTCGTATGTATTTAATAATCCGGCAGGACTGTTGAGGCAGATCTTTTTCATGGCTGCAGCGGCTGCAGCCATCTATGCCATTTACAGGCTTTGGATTGCCAAGAAGCCGGGCAGCAGTGAAAACAGATCTTTCGCAAAAGCGGCCAGACAGTCTAAGAAACGCGCGAAAACCAGACAATCGGCCTCGGCAGGAAATACATTCAGCCATGCTCGCAAAAGGCCGTTCAGAAAGAAGTCTGCAGCTCATTTAACGGTCATTGAAGGAAAAAAAAGCAAAAAAAAAGACAGGGCCATTTTTTGATTCCCGGTCGATGATCAGCCCCTAATAGGTCCACGATGATAAAAATGTTTTGGCTGCCTTGCGCCCTTTTTCAATAAGGGCGTCTTTTTTTTCGTCCGGCATGGAAAATTCCGCTGTAAAAGTATCTTCGGATGGAATAAAGATGATATCCTTCTCCAGCTTTCTTGAAATATATCTGGCATCATGCGCATCCTTCATTGTACTGAACAGGGATTCGAAGAGCTGGATGCCGTTTGAAATCTCCCTGTTTGGCTGTTCCCCCATCTTATGGCTGAGCTTTATACCGATGACTGGCCTGAGTTTTTTCTGATTTTCCCGATGGAAAAGCCACATGGGGAAATTGCTCAATAATCCTCCATCAACGATGATGCTTTGTCCAGCCACCGACCGCAGCCTGACCGGTTCGAAAAAATAAGGTATCGTGCAGCTCATCCTGATGGCCCTGGCCACAGGAAACGTTTCCTTTGGTATGCCATATTTGCCGAGATCATCCGGCAGGACCAGCAGCCTTCCTGTAGACAAATCCGAAGCCACCACCCTCAACTTATCTGCAGGCAGATCAGCAAAGGTATATATGCCTTTCACAGCCAGTTTTTTTTCGAGCCATTCCTCCAGGACACTTCCCCTGTAAATCCCCATCCTCCAGTATAAAAGCACCCATTTGGCAACTGGAAAAGGCAGAAACGTCTTCCGGCGGTCCAGAAGCTCTTCCAAATCGGTTTCTTTCATAAGCTCGGCCATCTCTCCGCTTCTGTATCCCGCTGCTATCAAACCCGCCATGATGGCGCCCGCACTCGTACCTGCCATTCTCTTAAAGGTAAACCCTTTTTCTTCTAGCGCCTGGTAGGCACCGATAAGAGCGAAACCTTTCATGCCTCCTCCCGAAAAAACACCGTCAATGTCCATCCTCCCCCTCCTTCCAATACTGCCCTATCATTACTGTAAGTACGGGACAAGTTCGGTAGAACCGGGGACAAACAGAAAAAAGGCAGGCCGCAAATACGGCCTGCCCTCTGTTTTATATTATAATCCGCACTTTAATTGAGCATTGCAATTATCACACGTGTTGCATCCGCCAATTTCTTTGACTTGCCCTTTGCGGCAAACAGGGCATGTGTTGCCAATTTCTGATCCGATGGTCACGCTTGTAGATCTGAGATCCTGGATGGTATCGATCAGAACGACCGGCTGTTTTTCCTGTTTCGCAGGCACATGGTCTTCATTTCCCGGATTGTTATCTTCGGCTTTCAGTGTCAGTACCTGGGAGTCACGGCTTCCGTCCACATAGACCGTTCCCCCTTTCGCTCCTCCTCTGTACAGCCTTTCATATACCTGTTCCACCTGTTCCACGGAATACCCTTTTGGAGCGTTGACCGTTTTGGAGATGGAGCTGTCTATCCAGCGCTGGATGACACATTGGACATCCGCATGTGCTTCAGGTGCCAGATCCATTGCAGTGACAAACCATTCAGGCAAGTCGTTGGCATCTGCTCCAGGATTCCTGTCCAGATACTCCTGTACGATATCCGCCTTCACCTCGATGAACTTGCCGAGGCGCCCGCTCCGGTAATACGTAAAGGAGAAGTATGGCTCCAAGCCTGTTGAACAGCCGATCATTGTCCCTGTTGAACCGGTTGGTGCCACGGTAAGAAGATGCGAGTTGCGAATGCCATGCTCTTTGATGGATTGACGGATATCATCCGGCATCTTTTTCATGTAGCCCGTTTCAATAAACGCTTTCCTGAGCCTGTTAGTTTCTTCCTCGGACTGGCCTGCAAGGAACGGGAAGCTTCCTTTTTCCTTGGCAAGCTCGACCGATTCACGATAGGCGGTGGAGGCTATTGTCTCGAATACCTGATCAACGAGCTCGTTTCCTTCTGGAGACCCATATTCCTTCTCACAATAAATCAGAAGGTCGGCTAGCCCCATGACACCAAGTCCTACCCTTCGCTCGCCAAGCGCCTGCTTTTTATTGGCTTCAAGGAAGTAAGGAGTGGCATCGATGACATTATCCTGCATTCGTACGCCGACTTTGACCGTTTGCTTCAGCTTTTCAAAATTGACGGTCTTGTTTTCTTTATCCGCCATTTGAGCCAGATTCACTGCAGCGAGGTTACATACGGAGTACGGAGCGAGAGGCTGTTCACCGCAAGGGTTGGTCGCCACCACTTTTTGTCCGTAGGCTTTCGCATTGGTCATATCGTTGGCATTGTCAATGAAGAAAATACCGGGTTCGGCTGAGTACGTCGCACAGATATTAATCAGGTTCCACAGTTCGCGGGCCTTGATTTTACGGTAGGTGCGGACTTTATAGCCCATGCTCCTCCATTCGCGGACGTCACCGACCTTATGCCATTCCTCGTTATAGGCCTTCATGTCTTCCGCATTGTAATTTTCTACATCCGGGAAGCATAGTTCGTAGTCTTCATCTATTTCGACAGCATCCATAAATTCCTTTGTCAGGCAGACCGAAATATTGGCTCCAGTCAAAAATTCGGGATTATGGACTGAATATGTACCGCCTTCAGTCAGCTTCTCTTCAGCATCGCGGAATACGCTTTCGCTGAATCCGCCCAGCCCTGGAATGCTGCGATAGTTCAGTACTCCTTGGTACATGGACTTTTCCGTTTCCGTCAGAGGCGTAAATTTAAGCTTGTCCTTGGCATGTTTTTTGATGATGGGGTCAGACGTATTTTCAATCAGGAAGCGTAAAATGCGCGGATTTTGCATTTTTGAAATGATGAATTCAACAATATCAGGGTGCCATGAGGAAAGCATGATCATCTGTGCCCCTCTGCGTGAACCTCCCTGCTCCACCAAGTGTGTAAGCTTTGCAATATCATCCAGCCATGAAACCGATCCGGATGATTTGCCGTTTACACCGCGGGCAAGCGTGTTGCGCGGCCTTAACGTGGATCCGTTTGTTCCGACTCCGCCGCCGCGGCTCATGATTTCCATAACCTGCTTCCTGTGCTCGGAGATGCCTTCACGGGAATCCGCTACAAATGGCATGACATAGCAGTTGAAGTATGTGACATCCGTATCGGCTCCGGCTCCGTACAGTACCCGGCCAGCAGGAACAAAATGCTGGTTGACCAGTTCCTGATAAAACTTTTCAAACCATTCCTGTCTCTTTTCTTCCGTTTTTTCCACAGAGGCAAGGCCTGTTGCGTTACGTTTCGCTATTTGCTCATAATACACCTCAAGAGGCTTTTCAATAATATCGAGTGGCCTGACAATCAGCCCGCTGTCACGTTCCTTCTCATCGTCCAGCGCGCTTCTGTATTCCTCTTCGACAAGCACTTCGGCTGTTTTTGCTTCCCAGTCAATCTGTGAAATATACCCCAATCCCCTGGCGGGAAATTTCGGGTCTTCTTTGATTGTCAGTACGACGAAATCACCGGCTGTCAACGTGATTTTCTCTGTATCCTTGAAAGAATACCGATCGATCATGACCAGCCTTGAAACGCCTTTGTGGGTGATTTTCATGTCTGGCGTAATGGGATGCACTTGTTTGAACAGTTTAATGTCTTCGTTAAGCCTGTCCACATTCAGGCTCATCTTTTTTGTGGAAGCAACAGACATTGTGCCAACTCCTTTATCCTATAGTGATGGTTGATTCATTCTCTCACAGAGGAATTATCTCTCTAAGATAAGTTACCATATATTTATCCTGTAAATCAATGATTAAACACAATATATTGTATTTTATGCAAAATAAACAATACTACATATAGTATTCAAGGTAGAGGCGAGCTTCGTTTGTCAAATCCGAAAAAGAGTGAAAACAAAAGAAAAAAGGGGGTTTTATGAGGTTTTTCTCTCCAATTCCCGATTTTTAGACAAATATTGTATTTGCTCTGGCACTTTACTCCTAAACATAGCGGCAGGCCTGGAAAGACGCCATTTTGTGCCATAATTTAAATTTTTTTTGATTCCCGGGCAATAGAAGAATATAATAGAAGGTAGTCTGGATTTAGTAGAAAGGGGAAAGAATCATTGGAATTTGTTTATGCTTTGCTCATCCTTCTGGGGGCAATTGTTGCATTCTCCCTGTACAATTATTTTCGTCAGAAAAAAATATTAAAAACACTGACTGAAGAAGAATTTCGTGCAGGCTATCGAAAGGCCCAGCTGATTGATGTCCGGGAGCCGAATGAATTTGAAGGCGGGCACATCCTCGGTGCGCGCAACATCCCGATGTCGCAGCTCCGTGTGAGGATGAAAGAAATCCGTCCGGACAAACCCGTCTATATGTACTGCCAGAGCGGCATGCGCAGCGGAAGGGCTGCCCAGATGCTCTATAAAAAAGGCTATAGGGAATTGTATCATCTTGAAGGCGGATTTAAAAAATGGACGGGCCGGATCAAGACAAAAAAATAATCACCGAAATAAAAACCCTGGGGAAATCCCAGGGTTTTGTTGTTTTATTCCTTTGTATAGCGCAGGATTGGATTCCTGGCCGCTTTTGTTTCGTCGAGACGCTTCACAATCGTTGTGTGTGGAGCTTCTTGTACGATCTCCGGATTTTCTTCCGCTTCTTGTGCAATTTGGATCATCGCAGCGATAAAAGCATCCAGGGTTTCCTTTGATTCCGTTTCAGTCGGCTCAAACATCATGCATTCCTCTACATTCAGCGGGAAATAGATGGTTGGCGGATGGTAGCCGAAATCGAGCAGCCTTTTTGCCATGTCCAGTGTACGGACTCCCAGTCTCTTCTGGCGCTTTCCGCTCAAAACGAATTCATGCTTGCAGTGACGGTCATACGGCATATCGAAGTAAGGAGCGAGCTTCCTCATCATGTAATTGGCATTGAGCACGGCATATTCGGTTACCGCCTTCAGGCCGTCCGGACCCATAGTACGGATATACGTGTAGGCACGGACGTTGATGCCAAAGTTTCCATAAAACGGCTTGACCCTTCCAATGGACTGAGGACGGTCATAATCGATGACATACTTGTCGTCTTTTTTGGCAATGACCGGCTTTGGCAGAAACGGAATCAAATCCGCTTTCACTCCTACTGGGCCAGATCCCGGGCCTCCCCCGCCATGCGGGCCGGTAAAGGTCTTATGGAGATTCAGGTGGACTACGTCAAAGCCCATGTCCCCAGGGCGGGCCTTGGACATGACGGCGTTCAGGTTGGCACCATCATAATAAAGCTTTCCGCCTGCACCGTGAACAATTTCAGCCATCTCCAAAATTTGCTCCTCAAACAATCCAAGTGTATTCGGGTTTGTCAGCATCAGAGCGGCGGTGTCGGAGCCGACCAATTCTTTCAGGTGATCCAGATCCACCAGGCCGTTTTCACCGGAACGGACCGTTATGGTTTCCAAACCTGCCACGGTTGCAGAGGCTGGATTTGTTCCATGGGCGGAGTCAGGAACGATGACTTTCGACCGTTCTGTGTCGCCATTGGCTTCATGGAAGGCGCGGATCATCATGAGACCTGTCCATTCTCCGTGGGCACCGGCAGCCGGCTGGAGCGTCACCTCATCCATGCCTGTGATCTCCTTCAAATGCTGCTGCAGATCATACATCAGTTCGAGTGCACCCTGCACGGAAGATTCCGGCTGAAGTGGGTGAACATGTGCGAAACCAGGAAAACGGGCAACTTGTTCATTGATTTTCGGGTTATATTTCATTGTACAAGATCCTAGAGGATAAAACCCTGAGTCTACACCATGGTTATGGGTGGACAGTTCCGTAAAGTGGCGCATGATATCCAATTCAGAGACCTCAGGCAGTCCAGGTTCCTGTTCACGCACATAGCCTTCGGGAACGCATTCATGTACATCGGTTTCGGGAACATCCAATTCAGGCAGGCTGTAGCCGATCCTTCCGGGTGTGGACATTTCAAAAATTAGCTTCAAATCCTGATTACTCATGGCTATCCCCCAATTCTCTAACGAAGTCATCTATTTCTTCTTTCGTCCTCAGTTCAGTGACCGCAACAAGCATATGCTGCTTCAATTCAGGATAATCCCTGCCAAGGTCATATCCGCCGATGATGCCCTTCTCCAAAAGTTTTTCATTCACTTCAGCAACAGGCTTATCCAGCTTTACAACGAACTCATTGAAGTGATGGCCGTCAAAAGCGATTTCAAAACCGTTCTCTTTGAATGCCTGTTTCGCATAGTGGGTTTTTTGGATGTTTTGCATGGCCATTTCTTTCGTTCCTCTCTTGCCGAGAGCCGTCATGGCCACGGATGCTGCAAGCGCATTAAGCGCCTGGTTTGAACAGATGTTGGATGTAGCCTTGTCACGCCGGATATGCTGCTCACGGGCTTGGAGAGTCAGCACAAATCCGCGCTTTCCATCCTCATCGGTGGTTTGTCCGACAAGTCTTCCAGGTACTTTTCTCATCAGTTTCTTCGTTACGGCGAAATATCCGCAGTGCGGGCCTCCATAGGATGCAGGAATACCGAATGGCTGGGCATCCCCCACGACGATATCGGCGCCAAAGGATCCCGGAGGTGTCAGGGCACCCAGAGACATCGGGTTGCTTGAAACAACAAACAATCCTTTTGCTTCATGGACAATCGGTTCGATCTCTTTCAGCGGCTCAATCTGGCCAAAAAAGTTCGGATACTGCACAACAACCGCAGCCACGTCATCATTCATTTCAGCTTTCAACGCATCAAGATCAGTCAAGCCATCTTTATAAGGAATTTCAACCACATCGATGTATTGGCCTTTTGCATATGTCCGCAGCACATCCCTGGACTCCGGATGAACGGTTTTGGATACAAGGATTTTTTTGCGTTTTGTCTGACCGCTGGCAAGCATGGCTGCCTCAGCCAACGCTGTTCCTCCATCATACATAGACGAGTTGGCGACTTCCATTCCCGTAAG
>DATBUB010000042.1:0-2661 GCA_036516555.1 Bacillaceae bacterium | reverse complement strand
CCTGAAAAATGCGTTGAGGGAGCGAGGGCTGGACCAGGCATAACAATTTGCCCGGC
This sequence comes from Bacillaceae bacterium, assembly GCA_036516555.1. Lineage (GTDB taxonomy): Bacteria > Bacillota > Bacilli > Bacillales > Bacillaceae_C > DATBUB01. The sequence goes on along the minus strand of DATBUB010000042.1, from coordinate 2,605 downwards.
GCCATTTCAACAGGTGCCGGGCAATCCTTTTGCTCTATTTATTTCTTTTCCTTTTAGCATCCAGCAGTCTCTGCATACTGTCGCTGGGCATTGTCTTGTTCACCGCCTTCGTTTCAGAAGATGGCTTCATCGATTGCCGTGTCCTGATGTGCTCCTCTATGCCTTGTACTTCCTTGGCATCCATTGCACTGGCATCAGCTTGTACCCGGATGGAGTGTTTCTTCTTCTTTTCGATGCTGCTTCGTTTCAGCGAGAAAGTTTCGGAAGGCACTTTCGGTTTCCGTTTCATAAAACTCAAAGATTTCAGCAGCCATCCTGCAAGCACATGCCATCCAAAACGTCTCCCCGCGATGTCAGCAAAAAATAGCAGGAATGCAGCTAGAAGGAGCCATTGGCTGATGGGCTGCCTTGATACATTCTTTACAGGAAGTTCAGAAAAAGCCGTGTTTGTCTGATCCAGCTTTTTTCCGCCTGTAATGCTGGAGGCTTCCATCAGCAAGTCTTCATTTATCCCTTTTTGCAAATATTCCTCCGAATAAGGGATGCTGAATCCTGTTTGGTGAACTTTGTCTGTCCCGTCCTTACCCTTTTGGCGAATATGAAGGAAATATACCCCTGGATTATGTTCCATCTTCAATTCAAATTTTCCGGGCGCCGTCATTTTTGTATTGGCATCCATGTGTACACCTGTCTGTGAAAATACAGCTGCCTCAATCGGCAAAACACTGTCTGTGGCAGAAGAGAGTTCAAGGATCGTTTCCCCGCCTTCCTGCCTGATGATGTGGGAAAACGGCTCACTGTCATAAGACGGCAAGGATTGTGCCACTATTTTATTAAGGAAAGCTGGCCACTTTTCCCATCTCGCCCAATCCCCTGCCCATTTCCCTGACGTATCGGACATAAAAGCCAGTGTCTTGCCAAGCCCATATTGCCATTCTGCCAGGATAGGGTCTTGTTTTTCGCTCGACAACAGAGTTCTTGCCGTTCCTTTTGGCGTTACGGCAATATAGGCATTCATCCTCGGCACACCTTGATCAAACAAGCCGCTCCATTCTATATGCGGATGGATTTCTGGGTAAAAGGGATCATCTACAATGTAGGTTCTTGTCACCATGGCGGTCTCCCTGGAAAGAATGCTTGGGATAACCGTATCATCCGTAACATTATAAAAACGTCCAGTTCCCATTTCAGCCAAATTCTCAAGCAAGGTTTTATCTGCATCCTGCCCGAGTGCAACGGTGGACAGCGTAATGCTCGTTTCCTTCCCCTTCTCGATCAGCGCCTTGTAATCACCCTCTGCTTCAGATTGGCCATCGGTAAGCAAAATGATATGCTTTCGCTGGAGCTTCAGTGGACCAAGACTGTCGTAGGCCGCCTGGAGAGCGGGAAAAATATTGGTTCCACCTCCATCAGGCACGGATCTGATTTTATCCGCTGCCTGCTTTTTATTTTCAATGGGTCCCGCTTCGATGATTTCCCATGGCTCGTCATCAAAAGCAATAAAGCCAAGAGTATCCTTTTCTCTGAGGAGTTCCACCGAACGGGCTGCAGCTTCCTTCGCTAAACTCAGCTTTTGTCCTTGCATGCTGCCCGACCGATCCAGTACGATCACCAGACCGAGTGAGGGCATCTCTTCCTTTCCTTTTATCTCCATATGGACAGGGAGGATTTTTTCAGCAGGAGTCTTAAAATATCCTCCAATTCCAAAGCTGCTGTCCCCTCCAGTCATGACAAATCCGGTTCCGAATTCATGCACTGCCTGCTCAATCAGCCCCATCTTCCTCTCACCTATTGCAGTGGCAGGGACATTATCAAACACAATGGAGTGGTACTCCAGGTAGCCCGACAGGACAGAAGGAAGCATCTCTGGACTGATTTGATCCACCAACAGCCCTGACGACTCCAGTGCCTGTGCGAAAGCCGGATTTCCTTCTGAACTGACCATCAACACCTGTGGAGTTCCTTTTATGTTGGAAACGGCGTAGAGTGTATTGTTTTCCGCAAAAGTATCCCCGTCAGCAACAATCTCGGCTTTGTACATCACCAGACCGGTTTCCTTCACTTCATGTGAAAAATCAAAAAGGTTGTCCCCTTGTTTTACGCTGACTTCCCTGCGTAATAATTCACGGTCATTGAGAGACAGCAAGACAATTGCTTTTGTTTCAAAGTTGCTGGATACCTTGAGCTGTATTTGAGCTTCTTCCCCTATATATTGGGCAGGCGGAACGGAAAACTCTGATGCAGCCAGGTCATTGGAGGCCGTGCCTTTCAACGGAACAACATCAAGCACCATACCTTTCTGCTTGAGCAGGTGAGCGGCATCAAGAATGCTGCCGGCGTTTTCGTTGCCATCAGAAAAAACAACGATTCGGCCGTTCCTGCCCTTTGGGATGATGGAACCAGCCAATTGCAGCCCCAGCTCCAGATTGGTTTCACCCGTGCCCGTTTTAGAGGAAAATGAATGGATCACGTTCCCGCTCGTTTGTATGGTTTGCTCCACTTGAGCAGCATTCCCCGTTGAAACAATAGCGAAACGATCATCCGGCTTCTTGGCAGAAACACTATTCTCCATCCATTGGAGCATTTCCTGTTCAGTACCTTTCAT
>DATBUB010000041.1:0-15783 GCA_036516555.1 Bacillaceae bacterium | reverse complement strand
CCATAGCGGGCAGGCTGGCCGTTGATCAGCCTTTGCGTTCTGCTTGCGGGTGAGCCGCACACAGCACAGACGGCATGGAGCTTTGTCACTTGCTCGGCGACCGCCATCAAATCCGGCATCGGCCCAAAAGGCTCTCCCCGGAAATCCTGGTCCAAGCCGGCAAGGATCACACGGTGTCCGCTGTCCGCCAGCTGCTGGGCTGCCCGCACAAGTCCGGCATCAAAAAACTGGGCTTCATCAATGGCCACCACATCTATACCGGCATGGACCATATTTAAGATTTCAGCAGAAGACTCCACCGGCTGAGCCATCACGGATGTACCGTTATGCGAAACCACGGCATTTTCACTGTATCGGTCATCAAGCTTCGGCTTGAACACCATCAAGCTCTGCTTTGCGAATTGAGTGCGCCTTACTCTCCGTATCAATTCTTCCGATTTTCCGGAAAACATGCTCCCGCATATGACTTCCATCCATCCCGAGTGTTTCATGACATCCATTTCATGGTACTCCTTCCCGTCCATTCAGTGATATTTTCTCCTGGATTCCAGCATATAACCATTTTTGCATATTTCAGCAGCTTATGGCACAGTAAAATATTTTTCGACATCTGTTTTAATAAGATTTTACGGCAAATCATGTTCCGAAGTGCCTTTGCAGTCCGGATGTTTATGTAAAAACACGATAATGGGCAATAAAAAAACAGGCAAGCAATCTTGCCTGTTTCTCCGCCATTTACAGCCGTTCGATTACTTAAGGCCGTATTTTTTATTGAAGCGGTCAACACGTCCGTCAGCAGTGGCGAATTTTTGACGTCCTGTGTAGAATGGGTGGCACTCTGAGCATACCTCAACGCGCACGGCATCTTTTACAGATCCGCTTTCAAATTCATTGCCGCAAGAGCATGTTACTTTAACTTTTTTATATTCCGGATGGATTCCTGCTTTCATGTCTTTCATCTCCTTATGCCCTGAATCATTTGCTGAGACAGAGTTGAATATATCAATACGCGCATATTCTGCTTGCGTATTCATCTCAAAAACACATTCTTTATTATAACAATCACTTACAAAAAATGCAATGCCAACAGGACTTTTTTTTACGCTTTACAGAATGCTTTTTGTATTGGTGTTTCCTTTCATTTCAGCAGAAAGCATTGCGAAAAATTCTTCGTTTGTCTTGGACTGTTTCAGCTTGCGCAGCAATTTTTCTGCAAAATCGGGAGAATCGGACATGGCTTTTCTGAGTTTCCATAGTTTTTCCAGCTGATCTTTCGGAACGAGAAGTTCTTCTTTCCTTGTTCCGGACCGCCGGATATCGATGGCAGGGAATATTCTTCTCTCTGCAAGCGAGCGATCGAGATGAAGCTCCAGATTTCCGGTTCCTTTGAATTCCTCATAAATGACATCGTCCATGCGGGAACCCGTCTCCACCAGAGCCGTTGCCAAAATTGTCAGGCTGCCGCCTTCTTCAATGTTCCGGGCAGCTCCAAAGAAACGCTTCGGACGATGGAAGGCAGCCGGGTCAATCCCCCCGGAAAGCGTGCGTCCGCTCGGCGGGATGACCAGGTTATAGGCGCGAGCCAGACGGGTGATGCTGTCCATCAAAATGACCACATCCCGTTTGTGTTCCACGAGGCGCATAGCCCTTTCAAGAACCAGCTCTGCCACCTTAATATGATTTTCAGGCACTTCGTCAAATGTGGAACTGACCACTTCCGCATCCACAGAGCGCTCAATATCCGTTACTTCCTCCGGACGCTCATCAATAAGAAGGACAATAAGTTCCGTCTCCGGATGATTCGTTGTAATGGCATTGGCAATGGACTTGAGAAGCATGGTCTTTCCAGCTTTCGGCGGCGCAACAATCAAGCCCCTCTGGCCAAAGCCGACGGGTGAAATCAAGTCCATGATCCGGGTGGACAAATTGGAAGGTGACGTTTCCAGCTTGATCTGCCTATCCGGGTACAGAGGCGTCAGCCCAGGGAAATGGACACGCTCCTTGGCGCTCTCCGGATCGTCGCCATTGACCGCTTCTACATGGAGCAGGCCATAATATCGCTCATTCTCTTTCGGAGGACGGACTTTTCCAGACACTTTGTCCCCATTCCGCAAATCAAAACGGCGAATTTGAGAGGCTGAAATATAAATGTCTTCTGAGCTTGCCGAATAGTTGATCGGCCTCAAGAATCCAAAACCTTCGGATTGAATGATTTCCAGGACCCCTTCCATGAAGAAGAAGCCTTCCTGTTCGGCACGTGCTTTCAGGATTGCAAAAATCAATTCTTTTTTCGTCAGTTTGCTGTAATAGGAAACCTTGTACTCACGGGCAAGCTCGTACAATTCTTTCAGTTTCATATCTTCCAGCAGGGAGATTGTTAAACCAGCCATGTCTACACCACACTTTTTCATTTTCAATTTTAGCACTTTTCTTATGTTATACATCCACAGGGGCCGTTCGCTATGTCAGCTTTTCATTTGCAGGTATGTATCTTCTGATCGGAATTTGGTTTTATCTCCGTTGAAATAATAGCGTTTCGTAAGAGAATGATGGAAGGATTGCCTCAAAAAGCAAATTACGGGAAGAGTATGAAGAGTAGGGTCATGCCCTTTATCTGTATTTTACATGCAAATGAATAAAAATGTAAAGGAGGGGACTGGCCCCTCCGTAGGAGTTTTTATTTGATAACCATGTTCGGCTTTTTATGAAGGCTGTGGCGCCCTTCGATAAAACGGACCGTACCTGACTTTGCACGCATGACAACTGAGTGGGTGGAGCCGTATGTCCCTTTAAATTGGACACCTTTCAGCAACTCCCCATCCGTTACGCCGGTTGCGGCAAAAATCGCATCGTCTCCGCGCACAAGATCTTCCATTCGGAGGATTTTGTTTACATCAATGCCCATGCCTGTGCAGCGTGTCACTTCCGCTTCGCTTTGGGGAACGAGCTTTCCCTGGATTTCGCCGCCGAGGCACTTCAATGCCACTGCTGCGATTACACCCTCAGGGGCTCCGCCCGATCCGAACAGGATATCGACGCCTGTTTCATCAAAAGCTGTGTTGATGGCAGCCGCAACATCTCCATCATTGATCAGCTTGATGCGTGCCCCCGCCTCGCGGAGCTGAAGAATGATTTCTTCATGCCGCGGCCTGTTCAGCACGGTTGCGACGACATCTTCAATGTCTTTATTTTTGGCTTTCGCCACTGCTTTCAGGTTATCAAGGATGGAAGCGTTGATGTCGATTTTTCCGACCGCTTCGGGTCCAACCGCAATTTTATCCATATACATATCAGGAGCATGAAGAAGATTGCCATGATCGGCGATCGCCAATACCGACAGCGCGTTCCAGCTTCCGGATGCCACAATATTCGTTCCTTCAAGCGGATCAACCGCAACATCTACCCGGGGGCCGTAGCCGGTTCCAAGTTTCTCGCCGATATACAGCATGGGCGCTTCGTCCATTTCGCCCTCGCCGATTACAACGGTCCCCTTCATGGGAATCGTATCGAATACATTGCGCATGGCGGTTGTCGCTGCATCATCGGCTTCGTCTTTTTTGCCGCGGCCCATCCAGCGCGCAGACGCAAGCGCAGCCGCTTCCGTAACACGGACCAGCTCCATTGATAAACTTCTTTCCATTGGCTTTTCCCCCTATATTTCAATCAAATAATGAATCATTGCATCATACTAATCGTTAATAGTATAACACATTTATTTATTTCATGTATCCTATTTTCAATGAAAATAAGGGGGGCCAGTCTCTTCCTATTCCAACGGGGAATCAGGAGCTTTCAATCTGCTCCATTTCATCCTCTGTCATTTTTTCGCGCCAGATGGTGGCTCCAAGTCCGTTCAGCTTCTCTACCAGTCCGCTGTAGCCGCGGTCAATGTGTTCCAGGCCAGTCACTTCCGTAATTCCTTCGGCAAGCAGGCCAGCAATGACCAAAGCGGCTCCTGCCCTTAAATCGGAAGCCTTTACCTTCGCTCCCTGAAGATCGGATGGACCGTTGATGATGGCGGAACGCCCTTCTACCTTGATGTTGGCATTCATTCTTCTAAGCTCGTCAATATGCTTGAAGCGTGCAGAATAAATGGTGTCCGTAACGACAGAGGATCCTGAAGATTTCGTCAGCAGTACGGTGATCGGCTGCTGAAGATCGGTCGGAAAGCCGGGGTAAACCAGTGTTTTCACATCGACAGGCTTTAAATCAGTGCTTTTGCCGATAAAGATCTGTTCGTCTCCCACCTCAATCGGAACACCCATTTCCCGGAGCTTGGCCGTCAATGATTCCAGGTGGTGCGGAATGACATTATCAATCAGTACACCTTCCCCGGCCGCCGCCCCTAAAATCATAAACGTTCCCGCTTCAATGCGGTCGGGGATGATTGTATGCATGCAGCCATGAAGCGTGTCCACTCCGTCAATACGGATGACATCCGTTCCCGCCCCCTTGATCTTGGCGCCCATGTTCGTCAAAAGCGTGGCGACATCAATGATTTCCGGCTCTTTTGCTGCGTTCTCAATAACCGTCTGCCCCTTGGCACGGACGGCTGCAAGCATGATGTTGATCGTGGCTCCCACACTCACGACATCCAGATATATGCGTGCACCGCGAAGTTCATCAGCGCGCAAATAAATGGCGCCCTGTTCATTGGTGACCCTCGCACCAAGCGCCTCAAAGCCTTTTATATGCTGATCAATCGGCCGTGGCCCCAAATGGCAGCCGCCCGGCAGTCCGATGACCGCTTTTTTGAACCGGCCAAGCATGGCTCCCATCAAATAATAGGAAGCACGCAATTTCTTTACTTTTCCATTCGGCAGAGGCATGGAAATCATCTGGCTCGGGTCGACCGTCATTTCTCCATCTATAAAAGAAACATGGCCTCCTATTTCCTCGAGCAATGATTTCAGCATCTGCACATCCGAAATATCAGGAAGGCCTTCAATTTTTACAGGTGATTCCGCAAGGATGGTCGCAGGTATCAGCGCAACGGCACTATTCTTTGCACCGCTTACCTTTATCGTCCCTTTTAACGGATAACCCCCTGCAATTTTAAGCTTTTCCATGTTAAACTCCCTTCCAAGCCAAGCTGGATTCATTTTCCAATCTATCAGTAGAAAAAATCGGCATTTTACCCACTATTATATCCGATATGCATCGAACCATGTAGATAAAATCCGATTTTTTAACAATAATGTAAAGGAAAAGACAAGAAGCCGCCCAACTTGCTTATTGCTGGGCTTGGGTTAATCCTTTTTTGCCCTTGCTTCCCAATCGTGAAGAAAAGCTTCAATGCCTTTGTCTGTCAGCGGGTGTTTAAACAGCTGGAGCAGCACCTTATAAGGCAAAGTTGAAATATGGGCACCATTCAGCGCCGCTTGGGTAATGTGCTGAGGGTGGCGGATGGATGCTGCAATGATTTCCGTGTCAATATCATGGATGGCAAAAAGCTGGGCAATTTCAGCGATCAGCTCTGTTCCGTCATGGCCGATATCATCGAGTCGTCCCAGAAAAGGCGAGACATAGGATGCTCCCGCCCTTGCAGCAATCAGCGCCTGGTTGGAACTGAAAATGAGGGTGACGTTCGTTTTGATCCCTTCTTTCGAAAGGATGCTGACGGCTTTCATGCCATCCGGCGTCATCGGGATCTTCACTGTGATGTTTGGTGCAATCGCCGCCAGTTCCCGACCTTCCTTTACCATTCCTTCTGCATCCAGGGCAATCACTTCTGCACTTACGGATCCTTTGATAATGGCGGTGATTTCGCGAAGGCGGTCATGGAACGAGATATCTTCCTTCGCAACGAGGGACGGGTTGGTTGTCACCCCTGCAATGACTCCTAATTCGTGCGCTTTTTTAATTTCGTCAATATTTGCCGTGTCCAGAAAAAATTTCATATGTGTCAGCTCCCTTTTGTTGTGGATGAAAAATGAACGGAAACCGCCTGCTTTTGAATCAGGCGGTTTCTTCCATATCTTATCGTTTGTCCTATTTCTTGTCGTTTTATGCTTTGCCGGAAGAACCAAACTCACGCATTTTGCCTTTGACCGTTTCTTTGATGGCATCTCGTGCCGGTCCAAGGTATTTTCGTGGATCATACAAATCCGGCTTCTCAGCAAGCACTTCACGAACCCGCTTTGCGGAAGCGATCTGGTTTTCAGTATTCACATTGATTTTTGCAGTTCCAAGGGAGATGGCCCTTTGGATGTCTTTTGTAGGGATGCCTGTCCCGCCATGAAGGACGAGCGGCACACCTGTCAGGTTCATGACCTCTTCCATGCGGTCAAAGCCCAGGTTCGGTTCGCCTTTGTAAGGTCCATGAACTGAACCGAGAGCAGGGGCAAAGCAATCCACGCCTGTTTCGCGGACCAATTTGTCACATTCTTCAGGGATGGCATACGCTGCATCTGCGTCGTCAACAGAAAGGTCGTCTTCCTGGCCGCCGATCCGTCCCAGTTCCGCTTCAACGGAGACGCCGAACATATGCGCGAGTTCCACCACTTTTTTGGTCAGTTCAATATTTTCTTCAAGCGGGAAATGCGAACCGTCGATCATGACCGATGTGAAGCCGGCATGAATAGCTTTCGCACAGGCCTCAAAGCTGGAGCCATGGTCAAGGTGGATGGCGACAGGAACGGTTGTACCGTATTCTTCCATGAGTGCTTCCACCATTTTGACTACAAATTTAAATCCTCCCATATAACGTGCAGCACCTTCGGAAACCCCAAGGATGACGGGTGATTTTTCCTCTTCGGCTGCCTGAAGGATCGCCTGGGTAAATTCAAGGTTGTTCAAGTTGAACTGCCCGACGGCATACTTCTCTTCTTTCGCTTTATTCAGCATTTCAGTCATGGAGACTAAAGGCATATCTCTTCCTCCTTCTGGATAGACTGCACAGGCTGCGTGCATCGCTTTGACTCTTCAGCCATAGTATGGCCATGAGCCATTTTCATTTTCATCATATCAAATCCATCATTTTTTTACCAACGATGAATGCGATCAATTTAAAGCTAGGAATCCACTTTCATCGGTATGTAATTTTTTACAGCGTTCCGGATCTCGTCTATATCGAACGGCTTAGGAAAATGGGCAAGCGCCCCCAGTTTTTTGGATTCCTCAATCATTTCAAGTTCACCGTAGGCGGTCATGATGATCACCCGGATGTCCGGATTGATCTTTTTCATCCTCTTCAGGATTTCGATTCCGTCCATGCCAGGAATCCTCATATCGAGAAGAACGAGGTCAGGTGCATGGTTCTTTGTAATATCAAGCGCCTGCAATCCATTTGCCGCTTGAAATGTTTGGTAGCCTTCTTTTTGTAAAATTTCATTCAGTAAAATACGAATGCCGAATTGATCATCAACAATCAATACCTTCTTCTTCATGACATCCCCCTCTTAACGTTTTTGTCATACTTGTTTCTCTGCTCCCCACATGAACATATATATAAGATACATAAATTATATACCTTTACACTTTCTATATAGGATGTGCTTTTTCCTGCATGGCTTTCGATACATTTTACTAAAGTACGACAGGCGGATTCCTTTTGTTTCGGTAAGTTCCATGATTATAATGGTTTTAACATTAGTACAGGGAGAGATGGCATTGCTTAAAATGTTCACTACCCAGCTGACGGGTTTATATACAAGGATTATGAACAAGGAAGAAGAGTCCTTTGAGGATGGAGCCAGGCTCTTGGCCCAAGCTGCTGTCGGCTCAGGAAAGATCTACCTTAAGGGTTTTGGCGAAATGGCCGGCATTCATCATGAAGCGCTGCATGGTGCCGAGCCCCTGCCTCATGCCGCTGTGCTTGAAACCGTTGAGGCGCTATCGGATGCTGACCGCGTTATCCTCTTTACACGATTTTCTGATGACGCGCCAGCTGTGGAGCTTGCTGAGAAGCTGACTGCACAGGGTGTGCCGTTCACTGCGGTTTCCGGAAGAAAAAGGGAGACCGAAGGCAAATGTTTAACTGAACTCGCCGACGTCTTTATCGATACCCATTTGGTGAAACCGATGCTGCCTGGTGAAGACCTGGAGCGAATCGGATTTCCTTCTTTGATGGCTGCGCTATATATTTATCATGTGCTTAAGTTTACGCTCACTGAGATTCTGGCGGAATATGAATAAAATAAAAGGACTTGCCCCGTGTCGGGACAAGTCCTTTTTTGATTTCAAGCCTTCTTCCTGTTCAATGCGTATTATGCCTTGTTTTCCAGGGATGCTTGAACGAATCCGTAGAAGAGAGGCTGCGGACGGGTTGGGCGGGAAGTGAATTCCGGATGGAACTGGCAAGCCACAAACCAAGGATGGTCCGCAATTTCAATGATTTCAACAAGACGGTTATCAGGGCTTGTACCTGAGAAAATAAATCCGGCTTCTTCCATTTGAGCACGATATTCATTGTTGAATTCATAGCGGTGGCGATGGCGCTCTTCCACGACAGGCTGCTTGTACACTTCATAAGCTTTCGTGCCTTCCTGCAGTTTGCATGGGTATAGGCCCAGACGAAGTGTGCCGCCCAGATCCTCCACATCTTTTTGGTCAGGTAGCAAAGCGATGACCGGATGATCCGTCATTGGATTGATTTCGGATGAATTGGCTGTTTCCAGGCCAAGGACATTGCGTGCATATTCGATGGAAGCCAGCTGCATGCCAAGGCAGATTCCAAAGAAAGGAACTTTGTTTTCACGGGCATATTGGATAGCGGCAAGCTTTCCTTCAATGCCGCGGTCGCCAAATCCGCCCGGGACAAGGATACCGTCCACATCCTGAAGGAGGTCTGCAGCATTTTCAGATGTGACAAGCTCAGCATTCAGCCATTTGATCTCGATGTCAGAATCAAAGGCATAGCCTGCATGCTTCAGCGCTTCTACAACAGAAATATAAGCATCCTGCAACTCGACATATTTTCCGACAAGGGCAATCCTGGCTGTTTTGGAAAGGGCCTGAACCTTTTCAACAAGCTGGACCCACTCTGTCATATCCGCCTCTCCGCAATCCAGTTTCAAATGATTGCAAACGATTTGGTCAAGCTTTTGTTCCTGCAGGGAAAGGGGAACAGAATACAGCGTGCTTGCATCATGGGCTTCAATGACTGCTTCTTTGTCAATATCACAGAAAAGGGCAATCTTGTCCTTCATGTCTTGTGAAATCGGCATTTCCGTCCTGACAACAATGACATTCGGCTGGATGCCCAGGCTGCGCAATTCTTTTACGCTGTGCTGGGTCGGTTTTGTTTTCATTTCTCCAGCCGCTTTCAGGTAAGGGACAAGCGTACAATGAATATACATGACGTTTTCCCGGCCCACGTCATTTTTCATTTGGCGGATCGCCTCAAGGAAAGGAAGGGATTCAATATCCCCTACCGTACCGCCGATTTCCGTGATGACCACATCGGCATTCGTTTTTTCCGCCGCACGGTAAATACGGTCTTTGATCTCGTTCGTAATATGGGGAATGACCTGTACAGTGCCGCCCAGGTAGTCGCCCCGGCGTTCTTTTTTCAGGACTTCCGAATACACTTTACCGGTTGTCACGTTGCTGTATTTGTTCAGGTTGATGTCAATAAAGCGTTCGTAGTGGCCAAGGTCGAGGTCCGTTTCCGCGCCATCATCCGTCACGAATACTTCTCCGTGCTGGTACGGGCTCATGGTTCCCGGGTCAACGTTGATATAGGGGTCAAATTTTTGGATGGTGACACTCAATCCGCGGTTTTTCAAAAGGCGTCCAAGCGAAGCAGCCGTAATACCCTTTCCGAGTGATGACACCACACCGCCGGTTACGAAAATATATTTTGACACAATTTTTCCTCCTTCATCCTGTCCATATCATTCCACAATTCTGCTCACACATGCGCAGACGATTTCGTTATGCGGAGTTCCTGCGGTCTAAGGCAAAAAAGCTTAAATCACCTCGTTATACCAGCATTACTCCATAAAAAAAATAAAAAACGCCCCGATACGGTTTGTAAGGGAGCGTTGCATATTGTGCTTCAGTCCTTTTTCAAGGAGCCCAAATAAAATACTACATACATGACGGAAAGAAGTCAAGAGGATTATTCCTCCTCTTCCTCTTCTTCCAGCTCAAGTTCTTCTTCCTCTTCCTCTTCTTCCAGCTCATAATCGTCATCATCCAGGAGGACTTCTTCTTCCTCCTCAAACTCTTCTTCCTCTTCTTCTCGAAGAGCTTCAAGACTTTCGTCCTCATCTTCATCTGGAATCTCGTCATCCGCATCGACATCATCGAAGTCGTCATCTAAATCGTAGTCAAGATCCTCATCTTCAAGATCTTCGAGAAGTTCATCTTCTTCGACCGCTTTTTTCGCTTTTTTCTTCTTCGGTTTGACTGGGGCAGGCACTTCTTCATCAATTTGGTCGATCGGGTACCAGTCACGGAGGCCCCATCTGTTTTCACCCAAGGAAATAAAGCTTCCATTGACGTTTAGATCGGTATAGAACTGTACCATCCTGGAACGAAGCTCGTCCTCCGATAAATCAAGGAAACTCGCAATTTCGTCAACCAGATCTTTAAATGCGATGGCCTCTCTTCTTTCTTCAAAAATATGTTGGGCGATTTCAATAAATGATAATTCCTTCAGTTCTTCTTTGGATAATTTCTTCAATTTCAAACATCGCACACCCTTTCAGTCTGTATAATCAAAAGGCGGTATTTAAGCCCTGATGCTAAAAATCCATACTCAACATTATAAACAAATATATTTCATTTATGCCAGTGTTTCACCAATAATTCTAGTCTTTTTTCGGGAGCCTATTTTTTTTGGATAAAGAACCGTTATTTTCTATGTTTTTCAGAGATTCTGCAGCTCTAAAAGTAAGGGGGGCAACCCGACGGGCAAGCTGTATTATTCATGCCTTTTCCCATGTATGTTTACTTTATGCATAGATGCAATGAAAGAGCCGTTATTTTTTTACTTTTGTCGCTTTACAGCGCCTTGGACATAAACGTGAAGAACCCGCATTGAAGGGAATCTTCATGCGGGCTTTATGGTGTATAAAAGGGTGTATTCAAAAATGGATCACACTTTTTTCTCCAGATCCATATCCATTTCCTCTGCTTTTTCCAAGCTTAGGTCATCTTCCGGCAATTCATTCGTTTGGTCATCCTGCTTTGGCCTGAGCAAGTAAGCCAAATAGAAAAGGACAAAGGACATAAAAAGAAACGGAATGGCGCCAAGCTGGCTTTGGTACAGCAAATAACCAGTAATGGCGATAACCAAGCATCCAATTATTGAAAGCGCTAGTTTCATCTGTCCACATCCTGTCTGCATTGGCCTTTCTCTCATTGTAATGCCTAAAGTCAATTTATGCCAGTGTAATAAGGGATAGTGTAATTGGGGACAGGCACAAAGGGGACAGGTACGTTTGGACCTGTCCCCCATACTTACATGTTACGGCGGTATTGGCCGCCCACCTCATAGAGCGCACGGGTAATTTGCCCGAGGCTTGCCACTTTGGTGGTTTCCATGAGTTCAGCGAAAATATTGCCGCCGCTCATCGCCGTTTCTTTCAGCCTGCCGAGGGCTTCCTCCACCTGTTCCTGATTCCTTTCCTGAAACTCGCGCAGATTCCGGATCTGCGTTTCCTTCTCTTCAGCAGTCGCTCTTGCCAACTCGATGCTGTTCATTTCCTCTTCAGAAGGCGGATTCGGATTCAAATATGTGTTCACCCCGATAATCGGCAGTTCCCCGGAGTGCTTCAGCATTTCATAATGCATGGATTCCTCCTGGATTTTTCCGCGCTGGTATTGCGTCTCCATCGCCCCGAGCACCCCTCCCCTGTCATTCAGGCGCTCAAATTCCTGCAGCACGGCCTCTTCCACAAGATCCGTCAGCTCTTCGATGATGAACGAGCCTTGAAGCGGATTTTCATTTTTCGAGAGTCCGTGTTCCTTTGTGATGATCATTTGAATGGCCATCGCCCGCCTCACCGATTCCTCGGTCGGGGTGGTGATCGCTTCATCATAGGCATTTGTGTGCAGCGAGTTGCAATTGTCCTGCAGCGCCATCAAAGCCTGAAGGGTCGTCCGGATATCATTGAAGTCTATTTCCTGGGCATGCAGAGATCTCCCTGATGTCTGGACATGGTATTTCAGTTTCTGGCTCCGCTCATTGGCACCGTATTTATCGCGCATGACCGTCGCCCAAATTCTTCTCGCCACCCTGCCGATGACCGTATATTCAGGATCAAGGCCGTTGGAGAAAAAGAACGATAAATTCGGTGCAAAATCGTTGATGTCCATCCCCCGGCTCAGGTAATACTCCACATACGTAAAGCCGTTGGCAAGCGTGAACGCCAGCTGGGATATCGGGTTGGCTCCCGCTTCTGCAATGTGATAGCCGGATATTGAAACCGAATAATAATTCCGGACCATGTGGTCGATGAAATACTGCTGAATATCGCCCATCATCCGGAGCGCAAACTCAGTCGAAAAAATGCACGTGTTCTGTCCCTGGTCCTCTTTCAGTATGTCAGCCTGGACGGTGCCTCGGACTGTTTGGAGCGTACGGGCCTTGACTTCTTCGTATTCTTCGGACGTCAGTTCTCTTCCGAGCTCAGCCTTTCTGGATTCCGTCTGCTGGGCAATTGCCGTGTTCATGAACATCGCCAGGATGATCGGTGCAGGTCCGTTGATCGTCATCGAGACGGAAGTGGATGGAGCGCACAGATCAAATCCGGCATACAGCTTTTTCATATCGTCAAGCGTACAGATGCTGACGCCGCTTTCCCCGACTTTTCCGTAAATATCCGGGCGATAATCCGGATCTTCTCCATATAAGGTCACCGAATCAAACGCCGTACTTAAACGTTTTGCCGGATCATCCTTCGATAAATAGTGGAAACGGCGGTTCGTCCTTTCCGGTGTACCTTCACCCGCAAATTGGCGTTTGGGGTCTTCCCCTTGGCGTTTGAACGGGAACACGCCAGCAGTAAACGGAAACGAGCCCGGCACATTTTCCTTGTATATCCATCTCAGAATTTCTCCATAGTCTTCATATTTAGGCAAGGCTACTTTTGGAATGGACAGACCTGCCAGGCTTTTCGTCGTCAGCTCAGTGACGATTTCCTTGTCCCGAATTTTTGTGACAAACCGTTCTCCGGCGTATTTTCCCTTCGTTTCCGTCCATGTATTCAGCACTTTCTTCGAAGCAGGCGACAGCCGTTCCTCCACCTCGGCTTTCATTTTCTTAAGGGCATTCAGCAATTCGCCGGTTTCACCCTGCTCCTCCGCTTCGGCAATGGCTCCCTCCAGCTGGAACAGCCGCCGGGCCGCCCGCACTTGCTCTTCCGCATTCCGATGATAGTGGCGGACCGTGTCTGAAATCTCCCGAAGGTAGTGGCGTCTGCTGTTCGGGATGATGACGTCCTGCTTTTCCACTATTTCATTTTTGGAAAAAGAAACCTCCCAGTCCGTGCCCGCTTTTTCATTGATTTTTTCAATCAGTGCAGCGAAAAGGGCGTTCGTTCCCGGGTCGTTGAACTGGCTTGCGATCGTCCCGTAAACCGGCATCTTCTCCAGATCGCTCTCAAACAGCATATGGCTACGCTGGTATTGCTTCCGCACCTGGCTTCTGGCATCCTCCGACCCTTTGCGCTCAAATTTATTGATGACAATGAGATCCGCAAAATCGATCATGTCTATTTTCTCCAGTTGGGTTGGCGCACCGAACTCACTGGTCATCACGTACATGGAGACATCGCTGATTTCCCTGATTTCTGCATCACCCTGGCCAATCCCGCTCGTTTCAACTATAACCAAATCCACACCGGCAGTCTTTACCACATGGATGGCATCCTTGATGGCAAGGGAAAGCTCATTCCTCGATCCTCTTGTGGCCAAGCTTCTCATGTAAACGCGCGGAGAGAAAATGGCATTCATGCGTATCCGATCCCCCAGGAGGGCGCCTCCGGTTTTCTGCTTCGTCGGATCGACTGAAAGGATGGCCACCCTCTTCTCCGGAATTTCATTGATGAAGCGACGGATTAGTTCGTCTGTCAGGGAGCTTTTTCCGGCACCCCCGGTTCCCGTAATCCCCAGGACGGGAACGTTGCCCGCCAGTCCCGCCAGCTCTTTAAAAATGTCATCCGTCCCCCGATCTGTCTCCTCATCCACCCTGTTTTCCGCCAAAGAGATCAATTTCGAAGCGGCGAGCATGTCGCCAGACTTCAATTTTTCCAGCTGCTCTGCCGCTGAATCCGCGATGGTCGGGAAATCGCATTCCTTAAGCATTAAGTCAATCATGCCCTGCAGGCCGAGGGTCCGGCCATCATCCGGCGAAAAAATCCGCGCAATCCCGTAATCATGCAGCTCCTTGATTTCACGCGGAATGATGACTCCTCCGCCCCCGCCGTAAACGCGGATATGGGAAGCCCCTTTTTCCTTCAGCAAATCGTTCATGTATTTAAAATATTCCACATGCCCTCCCTGATAGGAAGAGATGGCGATTCCCTGGACATCCTCCTGGATGGCGGCATTGACGACTTCTTCCACCGAGCGGTTATGGCCAAGGTGTATCACTTCCGCTCCGCTTGCCTGCAAAATCCTGCGCATAATATTGATGGACGCATCATGCCCGTCAAACAAACTGGAAGCTGTGACGAAACGGACATGGTGCTTCGGTTTATACACTTCAGCTGTTTTCATCTTTCTCCCCCTATTCCGACTTGTTTCTTGTAGCCTTTGATTCCCGTAAAAAGCAAATCGGTCTGCAAACGGATGTAGTCTTCAATCGTATATGTCTTTTTAAGAGCCCACCGCCGGAATCCCCACATCTGCCCCTGGACAAAAATATTGTGGGCCAGCAGATGCTGGTGCCCTGGCTCGATATCAAGCTCTCCATTCTCCACACAGCTCCGGATGAGCAATTCAAACATCCCCACCATTTCCAGCTCCTTTTTCAACACATACGGCAGGGCATCATTGGACAGGGCCTTTGCCTCCTGATACATGACGAGGACCTCATCCTGCATTTCATCCACAACCCTGAAGTAATGGTCGATTCCGAGCCTCAGGCTATCAATCGTCCCTTCTTCCAGATCCATGCTCTTCAGGCGCTGGCTTACTTCTTCGTAAATGCTGTCACATACGAGATACAGAACGTCCTCTTTCGTCCTGATATATTCATAGAGCGTTCCGATGCTGAAGCCCGATGCTTTTGCAATCTCCCTTGTCGTTGTGCGATGGAAACCTTTTTGCTTGAAAAGTGATACAGCTCCCCGGATCATTTGGCTTCGGCGTTTCTTGACAAGCTGTTCATCTTTTACGGAGGCTTGGATTTCCCTTTTTTCCCCCACAGCACCTGTCACCTCTTTTCATTTAACATTTATAAGTAATATGCCGGAAAAAGAGCTGAAGTCTTCCCTTCAACTCTCCTCTTTTCGTTTATTTTGTCAGCATCCTTGAGATGACAAGTCGCTGAATCTCCTGCGTTCCCTCATAAATTTGGGTGATCTTAGCATCTCTCATGTAGCGCTCCACCGGATAATCCTTTGTATAGCCGTACCCGCCAAAAACCTGGACCGCTTCTGTCGTCACTTTCATAGCGGTGTCCCCGGCCATCAGCTTGGACATGGCGGATTCCTTCCCGTAAGGAAGTCCCTCCGATTCGAGCCAAGCCGCCTGGTATGTCAAAAGGCGTGATGCTTCAATGCTTGTCGCCATATCTGCCAGCTTAAAAGAAACACCTTGGTTTTCGGCGATCGGCTTGCCGAATTGCTTTCGTTCCCTGGCGTACTCGACAGCTGCATCAAGCGCCCC
>DATBUB010000040.1:0-4333 GCA_036516555.1 Bacillaceae bacterium | reverse complement strand
AGAAATATATTTTTCTCCATATCCCTATGACAAGCCATATGAGACACTGGGCAAACAAAAGGCCGTATAAAGAAACGGCGCTGTTCCCGAATAGGATTTCATTCACCTTAACCGTATACAGCAATACTAAGAAGGCTGCCGTAATTTGGTACAAAAGCACCGGTTTGCCTCTCCGGCCATGATAAATAAGGAAAAACAGGACCAAGGAAACAAAAATGAGCATCATGACAGTTTGCATTAGAAAAGGCAATTGAGTAAAATAGGTAACAAGCAATGAAATCGCTATCATAATAGGCAGAAGGGAGATAGACCATATGTCTATCCTTGATTTCCCAGATTTCTTCATGCTCCCGCGGCCATCTTCCTTGCCTTCCGAATAGAGGGCAAGCAGATAATCGCAGTATTGATCGGGAAGCATATTGTTTTCTTTCCAAAACAAAATTTCCTGTAAAATGATGGTTTTTCTTGTAGGGTTCATTTCTATGCACATCCTGTTTTCAACATGGAAAATGTATCCATTAATTATATATTCGAGAAAAAAAAGAGTTTACCTCCTTTTCAAGAAGTAAACTAGGAACGGGTAATGATATAAATGTTCATTTTACTCAAGAAAATCTTTTAGTCGCTTGCTTCTGCTTGGATGGCGGAGCTTGCGGAGTGCTTTCGCTTCTATCTGGCGAATCCTTTCCCTGGTTACTCCAAATACTTTGCCCACTTCCTCCAATGTCCTTGTGCGGCCGTCATCTAGACCAAAGCGAAGGCGCAATACATTTTCTTCCCTGTCGGTCAATGTATCAAGCACATCCTCCAGCTGTTCTTTGAGCAGTTCATAGGCAGCATGTTCCGACGGAGAAGTGGCTTCCTGATCTTCGATAAAGTCTCCCAAGTGGGAGTCATCTTCCTCACCAATCGGCGTTTCGAGGGAAACGGGCTCTTGGGCAATCTTTAAAATTTCCCTGACCTTTTCAGGGGTAAGATCCATCTCTTCAGCAATTTCTTCCGGGAACGGTTCACGTCCCAAATCCTGAAGGAGCTGACGCTGGACACGGATTAATTTATTAATGGTTTCCACCATATGGACGGGAATCCGGATCGTCCGCGCCTGGTCTGCGATGGCCCTTGTTATCGCCTGGCGAATCCACCAAGTGGCATACGTGCTGAACTTGAATCCTTTTCGGTAATCAAATTTTTCCACCGCTTTGATGAGGCCCATATTGCCTTCCTGGATTAAATCAAGGAAAAGCATGCCGCGTCCCACATAACGTTTGGCGATGCTGACAACAAGCCTGAGATTTGCTTCAGCCAGCCTTTTCTTGGCTTCTTCATCGCCTTCTTCAATACGGTGAGCAAGTTCGATTTCTTCCTCAGCCGACAATAGATCGACACGGCCAATCTCCTTAAGGTACATCCTGACCGGGTCATTGATTTTGACGCCTGGAGGGACGCTCAGATCATTAAGGTCAAACTCCTCTTCACTTTCCTTTTGAATCTCCAGTGTATTTGGATCTTCCTCGTCCTCATCACTTTCTTCAAGGACCTCGATGCCCTGGTCACCTAGAAATTCGTAAAATTCATCCATCTGGTCCGAGTCCAGCTCAAAGTGAGCCAGTTTCCCTGCAATCCGTTCGTATGTCAAGGTACCCCGTTTCTTTCCTTGTTCCACCAATTGTTCCTTTGCCTGATCCAGGGTAACTTCCGTTTCTGCATCTTTGGAACGAGCTGATTTTTCAGCCATGCGTCCCCCTCCTTCCAACATTTGCACACCGATATAAAGTATATATTATAAAGACTTGCGGAGATTTAATATTTCCTGGCCTATCTGAAGGGCTTTTGCAAAGTCCTTCTTCCTCTCCGCTGCCTTTTGTTCTGCCTGCTTTTCCTTTATCATTAACAACTTAGGGTATTTCAACACATGTTCGACATAATCTTTCAGTTCCTGATCGGTGATTTCTTCGTTTATTGGCATCATTTCAATTTCTGTTACGATTCTTCTCAGCTTTTTATCAGGCAGATGATTCAGAAACATGATCGGATCGGGCGGATTCCCATCCTCATAATAACCAAATAAATAAGTCATGATAGCCTGATGTTCATCATTGTAAAAAGCGGCATCGCCGAGCATGGCGGTCACTCGGTTTGCCAGTTCCTCATCCCTGAGCATCCGGGCGATCAAATGCCTTTCAGCATTAATGCCGGCATGATGCAGCCTGGCAGATTGCCTTGATTCCGTTTGTACAGGGGCAACGGCTCCTCCACTTGCTTGTTCCCTGCGGGGCTTCATTTGCTGAAGCTGCTGTTTTAGCGCATCAAGCGATAAGGAAAATTCTTCTGCAAGCTGCCTTACATACAAATCCTGCTCAACAGCCCTGTCCAGCTTGCTTATTTCTTTTAGTACTTCTTCGATATATTTCAGCATTTCTCCTTCATTTTGAAGGTTTTTTCCTTGCCTGAAATACCGAAGCTTATATGACATCCACGTAAGGCCGTTCCCTATTATATCCGTCCGGAATTTATCCGGGCCGTACGATCGGATATAGTCATCGGGGTCCATCCCGTCAGGCATTGCAGCAACGGTGACGGAAAGACCTTGCGTCTCAAGCATGGTTCCGGCCCTGAAAGCGGCCTCCTTGCCAGCCTGATCCGAATCAAAACAAAGTACTACGCTATCAGACAGCCTTCGCAAAAGGTTCACATGCCGATCGGTCAAGGATGTCCCCATGACGGCCACGCCGTTCCTTACATCTGCTGTATGGGCGGATATAACGTCTGCGAAGCCTTCAAACAAAACCGCATAACCCTGCTTCCTGATTTGGCCCCTTGCCTCATGGTAGTTATATAATAATGAACTTTTATTGAAAATGGGGGTCTCGGGAGTATTCAAAAATTTCGGCTGGTCATCCGGGGCCAAGGCTCTTGCCGAGAAGGCAGCAACCCGTCCCTTTGTATCAATGAGAGGAAACATCAGCCTGTTGCGGAACCTGTCAAAATACGTACCGTCATTTTCTTTTTGAATGATCAATCCGGCTTTCTCCATTATTTCCAGCGGAAAACCCCGTTTTTCCAAAAACTTGCCGGCGAAATTCCACTCCGGCAATGAATATCCCACTTGAAAAGCAGCAATGCTTTCCTTGGTAAAACCTCTGCCGAGCAGATATTCCAGCGCCTCGGCTCCCTCATTTGTGTTCACGAGCAAATGATGGTAAAATTTAGCAAGCAATTCGTGCGCTTCAAACATTTGCTGTTGATCCTTTGGCAGCTGCTCAACTTTAGAATTGCCGGTAACCTCAATATCCAGCTGAACATTCCCTTTTTCAGCGATTTTGGCGGCCGCTTCCAGAAAGGGTATGCCCTCCATGTCCATCATAAAGGTAAACACATTTCCGCCGGCACCGCAGCCGAAGCAGTGGAAAATTTGTTTATCGGCAGAAACGGAAAAAGACGGTGTGTTTTCGCCGTGAAACGGGCATAGGCCAAAAAAATTGCGTCCCTGCTTTTTAAGCTGGACATAATCGCTGATTACATCGACAATGTCGACAGAATGCCGAATTTCATTGATCTTTTCATCAGGAATTTTTGCAGCCACAAAAACATCTCCATCTATTTGGTATCAGTATGTTATTCGCCAAAAACTTTTAATCTCCTTCAATTTTCGACAAAATTTTAAGCAACGATGCTTTAAAAATCTCTCGGTCAGCGATGGAAAAAGGTTTTGGCCCCTTCCCGTACCTTCCCTTCTCACGTTCCTTTGCAGCCAAATATCGAAGGTCCAATGCCATTTCTATGGATTCTTCCTTGTATTCGATTCCCCTGGGCGAAAGAGCATAAACGCCTTTGGGAAGGACAAGGCTTGCCAAACCGATATCCTGTGTCACCAGGACATCCTTCGGCCTTACATGGTTGAGAATATACATATCAGCAGCATCCAGTCCGGGATCGACAAAAACCCAGTCTGCTCCATCATTCAATTTGGCCGGCTGATGGTCATAGGATGCTACGAAACGGGCCTGGAAATTTTTTACCCTGGCGATCAGGATGATCTCTTCCTTTACCGGACAGGCATCTGCATCGACAAAAACTACGGATTGTCTTTGAGTATAAATAGTTATTCTACATCACTCCGGAGAATCCTCTCTTTATGTTGAAAGAAATCTGGAAATTGGCATGAATTGTCGTTTTTTTTCACTCAAGCATAGCTTGACATTTAACAATAAATAGTTTATTCCCCAAATCCCAAGTCTAAACCTCTTTTATGTATTTTCAACACAATTTTTTATTATAGCGTACAAAAATGATTTTGACTACTGAAATAAAAAGAAAGCACAACATCGGGTTG
>DATBUB010000039.1:0-8838 GCA_036516555.1 Bacillaceae bacterium | reverse complement strand
TCTCCGGATCCCCTTGAACCTGCAACCGTTGAGAAGCGGACAAACACCGGGGTTTTCACCGAAGGATCCTGCAGTAACTTCGCCCTTGTATAAGGTGTCATAGGCTCATATAGTTCAAATTCGCCATGGGCTGCAAATCCTCTTGCATGCACAATGCGTTCCGGAATACGTTCATGATCGAAATGAGTCAGCTTCTCTCTAAAATGAAAATCTTCCATTAACGTAGGGCCGCGGTCTCCCGCTTTCAGGGAATGCTCATCCTCCGATATACGCAATCCCTGGTTGGTCGTCAGTTTTTGTCCGCTGTCATCCGAGCGGAATGCCTCCAGCTGCTGCTGCTTTTTGTTCAAAGGTTCCATGTCTTGTGTACCATGCTTACGTTTCATCCATTTCCCCTCCCATTGATCGGTTAAGCTGATCAGTCATCCAGCCATTGAAGATATTCCCTTGAGAGTGTAGGAAGAAACGGATTACAGGTCATTCAATGCTTTTGTCATGGCAGGCAGGACTTTTCCAGGATTTAAAATATGTTTTGGGTCCAGTGTATGTTTCAAGGCAAGCATCACATCCAGTGCCGGACCATGTTCCTGCTCCTGAAATTTCATTTTTCCCAGACCTACACCATGCTCCCCTGTACACGTCCCCCCAACGCGGAGTGCATACGCAACGATTTCTTCATTCAGCCTAACCGCTTTTCCCACCTGCTCCGGATCTTGCTTGTCATATAAAATCACAGTATGAAAGTTCCCGTCACCCACATGCCCGAGCACTCCGCCATCCAATCCGTATGCATCCAGCTGGTTGCGGGTAAAGTCCACGATTTCCGGCAGTTTGGAAATAGGTACACACACATCGGTGCTCAGGATAGACAGTCCCGGGTTGCCATGATGATACGCATAGTGCATATCGTGCCGTGCCTTCCAAAGATTCGCGCGTTTGAGTGAATCTGTTTCGAATGCGAAACTGGTGGAACCCGCTTCCTCGACAATGGATTGAACAAACTGGATGTCCTCCTCATTCCCGGCTTGGTTTCCGTGGAATTCGAGGAAGAGGGAATCCTCCTCCGGATAATCGGTTCCGCTGAATGCATTCACCTGCCTGATGCTGCGTGCATCGACCAGCTCCACCCTGGCGATGGCAATTCCGGCCGTCAGGATGCCCGCCGCCGCATCCACACAGCTGCGGACGGAAGGAAACGTGCATCTGGCAGCCACAATATGTTCAGGTATCCCATGCAGCTTCAGTGTAATTTCCGTGAATATGCCAAGCGTTCCTTCAGAACCGATAAATAGGCCGTTTAAATGAAGACCGGAAGAGGATTTTCGGGCCATACTGCCTGTTTTGATCACGCGTCCATCCGCCAGCACAACTTCCATGCTCAATATTTGATCGCGCATTACTCCATACCGCACTGCCAGCGTACCGCTCGCATTCGTTGAAGCCATGCCTCCAATGGAAGCATCCGCCCCGGGATCGACCGGGAAGAAGAGGCCGTATTTCTTTAGTTCATCATTGAGGCGCATGCGGGTTACTCCCGGCTGCACCGTTACGGTCAAATCCTCCGGCCGAATCTCTGCAATCCGGTTCATTCTTTCGGTGCTTACCGAAATTCCTTTTTGGACCGGAATGGCCTGCCCTTCCAGTCCTGAACCGGCGCCATAAGGAACGACCGGGATTCCATTTATATTGGCATAATGGACAATCTTTTGCACATCCACTGTTGTTTCCGGAAAAGCTACAACATCCGGCTCCACTTTTGCATGGTGAGATTCATCCCCCGAATGATGCAGAAGCATTGTTTCATTAACAGTCACCTTGTCCTCGCCGATCAATTCACACAAATCTTGATAGATCGCCATCCCAGAATTCCTCCCTTTTCATCCATCATATCATCCATAAAGAAAGCGAATCCCTTTTTTCAGGGATTCGCACCGTATACTTTTTATTAACCTTGTACACTTTCTTTCTCGTAAACCGGCACCCAGCCCTCCGGCGTCACAAAAATGCGGACTGCCACCACTTTGCGGTCATCAGCCAGAGTGAAGTAATGACGTACATTTGGCGGAACAGAAATCAGGTCACCGGGGTTCAAATGCACTTCGAAGAAACGCTCGTCCTTCCCCTGGATGATGAATACGCCATGCCCACTGACAATAAAACGGACTTCATCATCTGTATGATGGTGTTCCCTCTGGAAGTTTTTCAGCAGTTCATCCAGATTGGGATTGGAATCTGAAAGGGAGATGACATCGGATGCCTTGTAGCCCCGGCGCTCGGAAATGGCATCAATTTCGGATTGGAATACTTGAAGGATTTCCTCTTTCTCCTCGTCGCTCAAATCGTATTTCTCGACAAGGTTCTCAGGAAGCTTTTTGATATCCCAGTGTTCGTAAATGACTTCCTGCTTTTCCAAATAGGCTTCCACTTCGCTTTGAGCTTCAATAATTTCATCTGTTCCCTGAATTTTGATTATTGCCATATCCAACTTCCTCTCTTATTTATAAGATTTTGTCTGCAGCCATGTAATTTGATATTGAAAAAGGAATTCACACGCTTCGAGAAGCTTTTTTGCCTCAAAACCGTCCTTTCCCCAAACGGTGATCCCGTGGTTCCGGATCAGGACAGCTCCCTTATCAGCAGAAACATGCTCCCTAAATTCCTCTGCAAGAGACGGGATATGAGCGTGATTGGGTATGATGGGGATTTCCAAAACGGCATCCTCTTCCCACATGTCAAAAGCCTTGATCAGCTCCTGGCCCTGGAATACAACTTTCCCGTCATCCCCATACAGTTCTGAGATAACATTATTGGCAACCGTATGGACATGGAGACTGCACCCGGCAGAAGTGCTGCCATAAACGGCGCAGTGAAGCAGAGTTTCTGCAGATGGCTTCAAATGGGTCTCCCCCGCAGCCTTGCCCTCCCCATCCACCAGCAAAAAATCTTCAGAGGTCCGTTTTCTTTTATCTTTTCCGCTTGCGGTGACAAGGAATTGCAGCGGATCATCCCCCGTCTTGATGGAAAGGTTTCCGCTTGTCCCCATAAACCAGTCCCGCACAGCCAGTTCATCCTTGATATCCGCAAGTTCTCTCCACTTGGAAACGAGTTGACTCATACTTTCACATCCAGACTTTGTTCAATGATGTCCTGTACATCATGAAAGGTTTCAAAAGAATGATGAGGAATATCCAGTTCCTCGCACTTCTCTGTCAGAAAGTCCCTTGCTATAACGATATCCGCCAGTTTGGCCGCTTCCAGATCCGTAATAGAATCACCGATCACGATGCTTGTATGGCCGCTTGAAATTAGCTGACGGATGATGGATGGCTTGCAGCATCCGCAGCCCTTTCCAGTACACTCGTCATCACATGGATAGGGGAAGAGGATCCGGATTGTCTCGCCGGAAAAATCCGCTTTGTTGCAAAAGACCTGTTCAAACGGCCCGAACGGCTCCAGCATGGGCTCGACAAAAAAGTCAATGCCCCCGCTGACAATGTATAGGGGGATGTTTTTTTCCCTGGCATATGCCACAAAGTCAGAGAACCCATCCCGAATGACCGCTTCTTTAAGCACGTACGAAATGATGTCCTCTTTTCTCGTGGATGGCAGGAGCGAAAACATCTTGCCCACCCCTTCCTGAATGGAAACTTTTTGAGCAAGGATATCGTCCTTGATGGCCACCCATTCAGGCGGTGCAAACTCCTTCATGATGCTGATAATGTTATCTTTATTGGTGACGGTTCCGTCAAAATCGCAAAATATCACTGGTTTTTTCATCATTTCACCCCCATAAATCCAGGGCTGTTTTCAATTCAGCATGTTCTTCTGCCGCTTCTTCCAATGTACGTCCCTTTATCACCGCATCAACCGCCTGGCGGAACGCCTTGCCCCCACCTGCTGCTCCGTGCGGATGTCCGTGTACGCCGCCGCCTGCGTTAATGACACAGTCTCTGCCGAAATCCTCGACAAGCAGTGGAACCAGTCCCGGATGAATGCCCGCTGACGGTACCGGAAAAGTCCTTTTCAAAGGAACTTCTTCCGTGCATGCTTTGCCGATTCCAAGAGCAGCATTCTTTTCAAGCGCCACACTTCCATAAGGAGAAGGGAAAAGGGAAAAGTCGCCACCTGCATAGCGTGTCAGCTTCCCAAGTGCCAAAGGACTGGCGACTCCGTAAAAGGAAGAAGCGGTGAACGCTCCGCTGAAGGCCGGATGCGCCATGAGAGGAAGCCCGATCCCTTCTGCTTCCGCCAGCTCCTGCATGACATCAAGCCCATACGCATGGACGTTGAACAGCAGGGCATCAGCCCCTAATTCCCGGGCCTTTCTGGCTTTCTCGACCAGACGGGATGTGCGTCCCGACAGGTTTACGGCATACAGCGTCCGGTGCCCTGTTTCTTCAAACACCTGCTTCAAAACTTCCTTGCCTCTTGCAATACGCTCTTCAAAAGGGGTTAAGGGATTGTCAAACAGGATTTCGTCATCCTTCACCAGGTCTACGCCCCCCAGCGCCTGCTCACGGAGCTGGGCTGCCAAATATTCCATATCCCTGCCGATGACTCCCTTGAAAATACTCATGACGAGAGGACGATCATGCACGCTCAGTTTTTTCCTGATCCCTTCGATTCCAAACAGTGGTCCGGGGAAATGCCTAAGAACATCCGGACTAAATTCGAGATCAAGGAGCTTGACTTCGCCGTCCAGAGAGAGCTTCCCAAACACGGTCGTCAGGATGGCAGGCAAATCAGCGGAGAAATTCACAGCGGGGTAAGCAATCCTTATCTCTGCCCGTATTTCCTCTTGTCTTACAGGGTGGCGGGTATTTTCATATTCTGTTATTCCGGCGACTCTCCCTTTATGTTTCTTCAGCTGTTCCTGTTCCAGCTGGGGCAGGTCCGTCCATGAACCCACCGTCAGGCCAAGGGCAATGCCCTCTGCCTTTTTCTCAAACGTTCCAGGTTTCCCGAACACCTGGTATGAAGCGATAATGTCAGCCATGATGATTGGCCTCCTTTACTGAAAACATAAAAATACCTCTTCCCAAATAAGAAGAGGTTAATGGTTTGATAACATCTTCTTATCTCTCAGCTTCCGCTGCAAGAATTAGCACCGTGTCCATTGATGGATCGGTTGCCGGGCATCATGGGGCTCGTCCCTCCGCCTGCTCTTGATAAGAATATATGGTCATATGATTGGAATTTCCAAATTTGATTAAGTCCGATTATGTCACCGTTCAGCAAATCTGTCAATGGTGAATGTTGAAAAAATTTAATTCAAAAAGGTGGTTGACACTTCCAGCTGCTTGGTGCTAAGATTCTCATCAAGCAATCCAATCGAATATGAATAGCACTCTTATCCAGAGCAGGCGGAGGGAAATATGGCCCGATGAAGCCCAGCAACCGACCGTAATACCGTTGTGAAACGGGGCGCTTCTATTTATGCGCCGGGAGTAACTCCCGCAAGGCACGGTGCTAATTCCATCAGAAAATGATTTTCTGAGAGATGAGAGGCAGAGAACTTACATTCTTGGCCTCTTTCCTTATGAAAGAGGCCTTTCTTATTTTCCCGAAAGGAATGATCGGCGTGACGATATTGCAAGAAGAAACATACAAGGCCCTTACGGAAGAAACCGCGGTCGACTTAGCCCTCGAGTGGGGGCTGTTTCCTGAAGGAAGCACATTGATCTGCAGCGAAATTGGCGACGGGAACCTAAACTATGTGTTTCGGATTCTCGAGGAAGGCAGCGAGAAAGGGATCATCATCAAACAGGCGCTCCCTTATGCCAAAGTGGTCGGTGAAAGCTGGCCGCTTACTCTGAAGCGCGCAACGATTGAAGCGAATGCACTCAAAAAACATGGAGAGTATGTGCCGGATCTGGTGCCGAAAGTATACAGAACGGACGAAACCCTTGCTGTAACGGTGATGGAGGATTTGTCCCGGCTGAAGGTTGCACGGGAGGGCTTGATCAAGGGGGAAACATACCCGCGTCTTTCCAGCGACATCGGTGAGTATTTGGCACGCACGTTGTTTTACACATCCGACTTTGCCCTGCATCCTTTTGAAAAAAAGCGGCTTGCAGTAGAGTTTTCAAACCCTGAGTTATGCAAAATTACGGAGGATCTTGTTTTCACCGATCCCTTTTTCGACCATGACACAAACGACTTTGAACCGGAGCTAAAGGGCGATGTGGAAGCCATTTGGGCCAACGGACGGCTGAAGCTGGAGGCCGCTAAACTTAAAAAAAGCTTTTTGACGGAAGCTGAAGCCCTGCTTCATGGAGATCTTCATACAGGAAGCATTTTTGCCAGTACGGAAGAAACAAAAGTGATTGATCCGGAATTTGCTTTTTACGGACCCATCGGTTTTGATGTCGGACAATTTCTGGCCAACTTGATTTTCCAAGCCATCACAAGAGATGGGAGCAGCCGGGCGGTCATGCTGGATCATATCCAGCACACCTGGAATGTTTTCTCTTCGGTATTTTCAGAACTGTGGGAAAAAGACGCTGTCGATTCCTATAAAGATGCGGATGGCTACAAAGACCATATTTTGCAGAAGATCTTTGTGGATGCTATCGGGGTTGCAGGCTGTGAAATGATCCGGAGAACGATTGGTCTCGCCCATGTGAAAGACCTTGACGGCATAAGCGAACCCGAGAAAAGGATTGCCGCAAAAAAACAATCGCTCAAAATCGGCGAGGAGCTGATCCTTGTCCGTGAAAAGCTCGACGGCATCGGGGCAGTCATTACGTTGGTGGAGGAACAGCTGTCATGAGCGTACCTGTTTCAATCGAATGGAAAGACGGCCGTCTCATCATACTGGATCAACAAAAACTTCCTCATGAAATCCAGTATGCAGAGCTCGAATCCATCGAGGATGTATTCGACGCAATTGTTGCATTAAAGGTCCGCGGAGCCCCTGCCATCGGCATCACGGCTGCATACGGACTGGCACTGGCTGCCGGGAAACATGAAACGGGGGATTTGGAAGAATTCCGTGAGCTTTTGCACAAAGACTTCCTGTATCTGTCGGGGTCCCGCCCTACCGCCGTCAACCTTTTCTGGGCGCTGAACAGACTCATGGGTGCTGCTTCTTCCGCCCATACCGTCAACGAGGCAAAGACCCTTTTATTTGAGGAAGCGGTCAGAATCCATGTTGAAGATGAAGAAACGTGCAGGCAAATCGGCGAAAGTGCTTTGTCGCTCCTCCGGGGCCGCACCATTGTCATGACCATTTGCAACGCCGGTTCCATAGCAACAGCCAAATATGGGACTGCCCTCGCTCCCTTCCACCTGGGAGCGGAACGGGATATCGCATTCAAGGTGTTTGCCTGCGAGACCCGGCCTGTTTTTCAAGGCTCCCGGCTGACCGTCTGGGAGCTGCAGCAATCCGGTGTGGATGTCACGCTGATTACGGACAGCATGGCAGCACATACGATTAAATCGAAGGAGATTGAAGCAATCATCGTAGGCGCCGACCGCATCGCGGCAAACGGGGATACCGCCAATAAAATCGGAACGTTTGGCCTCGCCATTTTGGCAAAAGCCTTTGGGATTCCTTTCTATGTGGCAGCCCCCTCTTCAACCTTTGATGTTTCCCTTTCAGACGGAGAGGACATTCCGATTGAGGAACGCTCCCCAGAAGAAGTGACACATATAGCGGGCATACAGATAGCGCCCGATCACACGGCCGTGTATAATCCGGCGTTTGATGTTACACCGGCGGAATATATAACGGCCATCATCACGGAAAAAGGCATCATCGAACCAAACTATAGAGAAAACATCCTTCGCCTTATCGGCGAACCAACGGGAGAGGGAGAAAGATCATGAAAAAACATGTTTTCCGCATCATTTGTGCAAGCTTGCTGTTGCTGGCCTTTTTGACAGGCTGTCAGCCGAAAGGGAATGATGTCCAATCCAACGCAGAAAACAAATCCGAAGAAAAGGACCACCCGCTTGCAAACAAAAAGATTGCCCTTGTCATGCAGCAAAACCTGGGTACTTTTTCTGCCCAGTATATTGAAGGTGTAAAAGAGCAGGCAGCCAAGTTCGGCGGCAAAGTCACCGTTTTCACCTCTGAAGGGGACCTTGCCAAAATGGCCTCCAACCTGGATGCTGCCGTCAACCAAAATTTCGATGGCATCTTGATTGACCATGGCACAAAAGAAGCCTTGAACGCAGGCGTGGAAAAAGCTGTAGAAAAAGGAATTTCTGTTGTGGCATTTGACGCTGGTGTTGAAGTAGAGGGAGTTCCGGTACTCGAGCAAGGCGACCAGAAGATGGCCGAGATGACCTTGAATAAATTGGCGGAAGATGCCAACGGAGAAGCCAACATCGTAAAAATTTGGGTAGCCGGGTTTGCCCCAATGGAAAGAAGACAGGTTGCCTATGAAGCCTTTTTGAAAAATAACCCCGGGATCAAAGAAGTGGCCGCTTTTGGTGCCGCCACTGCCAATACCGCTCTGGATACACAGGCTCAAATGGAAGCCATTTTAAAACAATATCCAAAAGAAGGTCAAATTACAGCCGTTTGGGCAGCCTGGGATGAATTCGCAAAGGGTGCGGTCCGTGCCATTGAACAAGCCGGAAGAACGGACATTAAGGTATACAGCATTGACATGAGCGATGAAGATCTGCAAATGATCCAAAAAGAAAACAGCCCTTGGGTGGCATCAGCCGCAGTTGATCCGATGGATATCGGCCGCATCCAGGTCCGCTACCTGTACCAAAAAATCAATGGAGACAATCCTTCGGACCAAATTGTCCTTGAACCGGTCTTCGTCGACAAGGCCAAGCTGCCTGAAAAAGCTGTAACCACAAATGAACTGAGTGAGCATA
>DATBUB010000038.1:0-4306 GCA_036516555.1 Bacillaceae bacterium | reverse complement strand
ATATCCCGTCCTCTCTTCTCGTCCAGAAACCTGGTCCGCTTAATGGAACAAACTCTATTTGATTATCTCAAGACCAAAACCGCCGA
Source organism: Bacillaceae bacterium (assembly GCA_036516555.1). GTDB lineage: Bacteria > Bacillota > Bacilli > Bacillales > Bacillaceae_C > DATBUB01. The sequence continues at coordinate 4,220 of DATBUB010000038.1, read as the reverse complement.
TATATTGAAGATATAGGCCTTTGAATTTTATACTACTTCCTCTTGGAATATAACGAGAAGTTGAATATTAGATTAATAAGCTGGCACACGTTCATGTTCAACCTGTTATTTGGCTTTCTGGCAGGAGTCTCCCTTCACCTGCTTTAGCGTGGCGACGATAAGAAAGCTGACAATCACCAATAAGATCCATGAACTCACCTTTCCTAGGTGAACGATTTTCCATGCCTCTGCCTGGTTTGGATATTTCCAGGCTCCGAAAAATGTTGCGATATTTTCGGCTATCCATATAAAAAAACCGATGAGCACAAAGGAAAATGCGATTGGCATGCGGTAACGAGACCCATCTACCTCATAATTGACCCTTGACGGCCAAAAGACAACCATGACAAGCCCGAATAGCCACCAGCGAACGTCCATCCAATAATGATGAGTAAAGAAATTGAAATAAATCGCAGCGGCGAGAGGGACAACCGCCCAAAACGGCGGCCACCTAACAAGTTCTATCTTTAACCTCCTCCATGCCTGGCAAAGATAGCTTGCTACACTTGCATACATGAATCCGCTGTACAGGGGTACGCCAAAAATTTTGAAATATCCTTCCTCCGGATAAGACCAGGAGCCCATATGCACCTTGTACACTTCCAGTGCAAGCCCAATAAGATGGAACAAAGTGATCACCTTGAGTTCATCCCGGGTTTCAAGCCCAGAGCGCACCATCCACCCCTGCATCACTAGAAAGATGATGAGCAGCCAGTCATACCGCGGCAGGAAAGGCAGCGGCATCATTTGTGTAAAAGCCAATGAGGCAAAAACAACGACAGGAAATAAGCAGGATAGGGCCTGCTCCCATCCAAAACGGACAAGTTGTTTCAGTGGTCGCTTGATTTGTGCTGTTGAAGGCTTTTTCTGATCCTGTTTCATTACAAAGCCCAACAGATTTCGATTTATGTGCATAAGGTCACCGCCGAATTTTTTTATAGCCTGCACTTATCTCTCTCATATAAGTCTTATGTGTTTTCATCACTCTGGTATTCTAAAATGTCTCCTGGTTGGCATTCCAGCGCTTTACAAATTGCCTCCAGCGTTGATAAACGGATCGCTTTTGCTTTTCCATTTTTCAAAATGGACAGGTTGGCCATTGTGATTCCAACCTTCTCCGAAAGTTCCGTTACGCTCATTTTTCTTTTGGCCAGCATCACATCAATATTTATTATAATCGCCATATCATTCACCTCAGACCGTTAAATCATTTTCTGATTTAATATTGATGGCTTCCTGCAATAGCCTTTGAAGTACAGCGGCAAATACTGCGATGACCAAGGAAGCGAAGATAGGAACCATTCCAATGATGACCAAGCCTGGTGCATCGTCCAGCTCTGCTACGAGAAAAACAAATGGCAAAATCAACGCATACACACCACTGACTGTTATTGCACAGAATTTAATTTTCTTCAGGGCCTTAACGGACAGTTCGGAGAAAGCCTGGTTCTTGTCAATATAGCTTAACAGTTTAAAAGCCTGAAATAAGGCTGCGAAATAGGGGATCACGGATACATACATACCTATTACAATGGGATACAGGATATGGGCATAATCTGGATTAGCCGGATTTCCAGCTAACCAATACAACCCAAAACCGCCCAATGCAAGAACCGGGATTCCCATAAGAATAACCGCCATCTTCAAAAACAAAGTTGTTCCTCGTTCCATAAAAAGCACCTCACGTATTTATTGTCCATTTGAATTTAACATGCTATTTATCGTTTTGCAATAAATTATTATTGATTTTAATAATAATTTTGTCGCTATACAATCATGAATTCAACAAAAAAACATCCGGCACTCTCCTTTGAGAACCGGATGCATGGTTGTTTTATTTGTATCGAATCAGATGGTATTTCTTCTTGCCCCGGCGGATAACGGTAAATCTGCCGCCGATTTTGTCCTCATCACCCAACCGGTGCTGGAGGCTTGTCACACGATCTCCGTTAATGGAGATCGCGCCGTTTTGGATATCTTCCCTTGCCTGCCTCTTTGACGGGGAAATCTTTGCCGCCACGAGGACATCTACGAGCCCGCTTTCATCTTCTGCACTATGCTCGTGGGATGGAACATCCTTGAATCCCTGTTCAATCTCTTCCGCGGTAAGGTTTTTGATGTCCCCGCTGAAGAGGGCTTCCGTAATCCGGATTGCCTGCTGCAAGGACTCTTCTCCATGGATAAGCCGAGTCATCTCCTCCGCCAGCGCTTTTTGGGCCTTCCTCAAATGCGGTTCTGTTTCCACTGAAGCTTCGAGGCTTTCAATCTCTTCCCTATCCAGGAAGGTAAAGAATTTAAGGTATTTCACCACATCCGCATCCGCTGTGTTGATCCAGAACTGGTAAAATTCATACGGGCTTGTTTTTTCCGGGTCAAGCCAAATGGCGCCGCCCTCAGTCTTGCCGAACTTTGACCCATCCGCTTTTGTGACAAGCGGGATGGTCATCCCAAACGCCTTGGCTCCTTCACCCGCCATTTTACGGATCATTTCAAGACCTGTAGTGATGTTCCCCCATTGGTCGCTTCCGCCAATCTGCATTTTGCAGTCAAGCTTTTTGTACAGATGGTAAAAGTCGATCGCCTGCAAAATCGTGTACGTAAATTCTGTAAAAGAAATGCCAGTATCCAGCCGGGACGCAACCGTATCCTTTGCCAGCATGTAGTTGACCCCGATATTCTTCCCGTAATCCCTCAGGAAAGTGATCAGGTCCATGGCTCCGGCCCATTCAAAATTGTTCGTCATAACCGCGCCGTTGGAGCCTTCAAACTCAAAAATCTGCTCAAGCTGGCTCTTGATGCCCGCAACGTTTTTCTCCACCTGTTCCATTGTCTGCAGCTTGCGCTCTTCTTTTTTTCCGCTTGGATCCCCGATCAGGCCAGTCGCTCCCCCGACCAAAACAATCGGCCGGTGTCCATGCTTTTGAAAACGCCGCAGGGTCAGAAACGGAAGAAGATGTCCAATATGCATACTGTCTGCAGTTGGATCCACTCCGCAGTATAGTGAAATCTTTTCTTTCCGAAGAAGCTCTTCCATCCCTTCGGCGTCCGTTTCCTGATAGATGATGCCCCTCCATCTTAAATCTTCCAATAAACTTGCCATACATGCTCCCTGCTTTCATTATGAAATAAAAAAAACGCCCCTTCGCATCATACGAAGGGACGATTGTTCACCGTGTTACCACCCAACTTGGGAAATGTACATTCCCCGCTCTTTGTTATTAACGGTGGACCCACCGTCTGCCGCTACTGACCGTTCACGGCAAAAAGCTCCTGAAGGTAATTCATCTCACTGTTTGTACCGGTTCGCACCACCCACCGGTTCTCTTTGCAACAGGGACAGCAGACTACTTTCTTCATTCACAGCAAAAATATTTAGAGGATTATCGTATATTATATGGTATTTTAAACATATGTAAATACCTTTGTCAAACAGATTAACTGGAAAATTTCCGAAACAAACGGTATTATCCCCGCCAAATATGCTATAATGGTTCTGATTTTGGGAGGTTTTGTTAATGAAAAATAAATGGGATGCCATGTTGGAACGGCTGAAAACAGCCGGGTCGTCCGTTGAATACAAAAAAGTGACAAAGGGGCTCCGAATTACATACGGGGTAGCCTGGAACCTGTTCCTGCTTCTGATCATTGTCTGCATCATCGGCGGTGCTTTTGCAGGCGGGGTGGGCGCCGGATATTTCGCGTCCTTGATAAAGGACGAAAAAGTCCGGCCGGCCGAAAGCATGAAGAAGGACATCTATCAATATGAAGAAACATCCAAACTGTATTTTGCGGACAATGTCTACCTCGGCAAAATCCGGACCGATATTGACCGTGAGGAAGTAAAGGTCGACCAAGTATCCGATTATTTAAAAAAAGCAGTCATTGCGACGGAAGATGAGTACTTCTACGAACATAACGGCGTGGTTCCGAAAGCACTGCTCCGTGCTGTATTTCAGGAATTCACCAACTCCTCTGTCCAATCCGGAGGAAGCACCCTTACTCAGCAGCTGATCAAAAACCAGATTCTTACAAACGAAGTTTCTTTTGATAGAAAAGCAAAAGAGGTGCTCCTGGCACTCCGGGTAGAAAAATTTCTGGAAAAAGACGAGATTCTGGAGGCCTACCTGAATGTATCCACGTTCGGCCGAAATTCATCCGGCCAGAATGTCGGAGGTGTCCAG
>DATBUB010000037.1:0-8233 GCA_036516555.1 Bacillaceae bacterium | reverse complement strand
GGCCGGATCTGAAAAGCCTCCTTGGTGGTGGCTTCCGCAGCCGCAATCAGGATTGGGGCCCCCTGCCATTGGACCGAATCCTCCAGCCGCGCCTGGCTGCTGGAACATGGATGCCTGCTGGTCCGGAGCCATTCCATATTGGCTGTATGGCAGCTGTTGAGCACCCATCACACCTGCAGGCATTTGCATTTGCGGAGATGTCTGTCCCCCCATATACAAATCGTCCGGCGACTCATCATCCCATTGCGAAAGAGGCATTCCCGGGGCAGTCGGCTGCAAGCCGGTCGGAGGCGGAACCTGAGCCGGCATTTGGCCCTGAAAAGGCATCATCTGGTCTTGATAAGGCATTTGGCCCTGATAAGGCATCATCTGGCCTTGATAAGGCATTTGGCCCTGATAAGGCATTTGGCCCTGATAAGGCATGGAGCCATGGAATGGCATATGGCCGGGATAGGCCATAGCCCCCTGAACGGGATGCATCATCATATGGTGATGCATCATCATATGGTGATGCGGGTAGCATGGATCACAAATAGGCATGACCGGATAACATGGATCGCACATGGGCATCACAGGATAACAAGGAGCCGGCATGGGAGGCGGCATGGCTGCCTGGATGGGCATGACCGGCATTTCCATTTCCGGAGACTCCAGGCTTGGCAGCTCTTCCTCGTATTCCGGAAGCACTTGCTGACCAGGCGGCGGCTGCTGAACCTGGGCCTGCATTTGGCTCATGTTCATCATGTAATAATTATTAATATCTATTTCCGGTACAGGCTGCGGCATGACAGGCGTATAAATGGGCATTGGCATTTCTTTTTTTGGAATAGGCATTTCTTTTTTAATCTCCTTTGGTTTTGGTGCTGGCGGTGCGGGCACAGGGACCTCTTTGTGGTGTACCAACGGAACCTCTTTCATCGGCATTTCTTTTTTGCCGCCAAGATGTTGCGGCTGGACCATTTCTTTTTTTACGGTCCCGCCCGCTGCAGGCACTTTGATTTTCATGCCTGGCATAATCATATCCGGATTGGACAATTGTGCGTTCATCTTTTTCAATTCTTCGAAATCCACTCCGTATTTTTTGGCGATGTTCCAGAGTGTATCTCCCTTTTGCACAATATGGATCTTCACTTATTCTCCCTCCTCAGGCATACGTCCATATAGTGTATGTGGTGTTGGGCAATTTGCTAATCTTATTCATAAAATCTTATGTATCCGCCAAAATGATTATGATTCCCTTTCCCGCCCCAAAGCCTTTTTAGAGCAAATGTGGTAAAATTTCATCATGGAACATAAAACGGGGGAATCATCATGCCTAAAAAGGAAAACAAAAAATTGTTGGGAGAGGAGAGACGCAAAAGGCTGCTCCAGCTGCTGAAAGACAGCAGGGGTCCTATTACCGGTAATGCGCTTGCTGAAATGGCCAATGTCAGCAGACAGGTCATCGTGGGAGATATCACCCTGCTGAAGGCACGGAATGAACCGATTATCGCCACGAGCCAAGGATATTTGTACATGCCCGGAACAAGCGGAGCGGGGACGATAGAAAAAACCGTGGTTTGCTTCCATCAGAGAGACCAGGCGGAAGAAGAGCTGAACATCATGGTCGATCATGGGGTTATAGTGAAAGATGTAAGGGTGGAGCATCCCGTGTACGGAGACCTGACCGCTTCCATCATGGTGTCCAACCGCAGGGAGGTACAGGATTTCCTGCATCGGATCAAACGGACAAATGCAGCCCTCCTATCGGATTTGACGTCAGGCATTCATCTGCATACATTATCTGCCCCAAATGAGGAGGCATTGATCAAGACCGAACAAGCCTTGAGGGCGGCTGGCATTTTGCTGGAAGAAAACTAATTCACACAAAAAAAGCGGGAATGCCTTTGGGCAATCCCGCTTTTTAATTCAAATGCGTATCCGAAACCGATCTTCCGGAGTCAGCCTCCTGAACTGAGAACTTCTATTTTGTCCACAAATTCAAGCTTGCGCAATTTTGCAAGCAACTCATCGATGTCATCGGTCATCTCCGTCACATCCAGCGAAAGTGTGACGTTTGCATGGCCCTGCAATGGAATCGTCTGATGGATTGTAAGGACATTACAGGAATAAGACGCAACTGTTGCAAGCAATTTGGAGAGCGCACCAGGTTTATCTTCCAGATAAAAAAATAGTGAAATGATCTTTTCTTTTACCACCGTATGAAACGGAAAGACGGTATCCCGGTATTTATAAAAAGCGCTTCTGCTCAAATCCACCCGCTGGACGGCATCCCAGACAGAGTCCGCCTTTCCTCGGCCAAGCAATTCTTTCACTTCCAGCGTTTTCTTCATTGCCTCAGGCAATACGTCTTCCCTCACCAAATAGAATCTGTGATGCTGGCTCTTTTTCTCCACTTCATTCTCCTCCCCCCGCCAAGAAGAACTAATCGACAAATTCGAACTCAAAATCAAGAAGCCTTACAGTGTCCCCATCCTTCGCCCCGCGCTTCCGAAGCGCTTCGTCCACTCCCATGGATCTCAGCTGACGGGCAAACCTGCGGACCGTTTCCTCCCTGCTGAAATCTGTCATTTTAAACAGCCTTTCAACAGCTGTACCGCTTACGACAAAGCTGCCGTCCGGATCACGTGTAATGGAAAATTCAGCTTCTGCATTTTCATGCCTGTAAATAACCCGATTGATGGCATCGTCCTCTTCTGGTGCCTCATGGAGCGGAAATTCAGGCGTCGTTTCCAGCTGGTCCGCAACAGCGAACAGCAAGTCCCGCAATCCCTGCCTGGTTAATGCCGAAACTGGGAAAACTGGGTACTCCTCCTGCAGTTTCTCTTTGAACAGTTTCAGGTTATCTGCTGCATCAGGCATGTCCATCTTATTGGCTACAATAATTTGCGGCCGCTCAAGCAGCCGGAGATTATATTCATTCAATTCTTTGTTGATGGTCACATAATCGTCGTAAGGATCTCTTCCTTCCACGCCGGACATGTCAATGACATGGACGATGACCCTGGTGCGCTCAATGTGCCGCAGGAATTGATGTCCAAGCCCCACACCAGCATGCGCCCCTTCTATAAGACCGGGAAGGTCGGCCAGCACAAAGCTTCTGCCGTCTTCCGTTTCAACGACACCAAGATTTGGGACGATCGTTGTAAAGTGATATTCCGCTATTTTGGGTTTGGCGGAAGATACAACCGAAAGGAGGGTTGATTTTCCTACACTTGGAAATCCAACCAGCCCCGCATCGGCCAATACCTTCAGTTCCAATACGACATTGCGCTCCTGGCCAGGCTCGCCATTTTCCGCAATTTCAGGCGCTGGGTTGGCCGGTGTTGCAAAACGGGTATTTCCCCTTCCCCCGCGGCCGCCTTTTGCAATTGCCGCCCTTTGTCCGTGCTCAATCAAATCGGCAATGATCTCTCCTGTATCATCATCCGTGACCACCGTACCAGGAGGAACCTTTACAACCATATCTTCTGAGCCTTTTCCGTGCTGGCCCTTGGACATTCCGTGTTCACCCCTCGGAGCCTTAAAGTGGCGCTGGTAGCGGAAATCCATGAGTGTCCTCAAGCCCTCATCGACTTCAAAAACCACGCTTGCCCCTTTGCCTCCGTCTCCGCCTGCAGGTCCGCCCTTAGGCACGTACTTCTCCCTCCGAAAGGCAACCATTCCATTCCCGCCGTCTCCGCCTTTGACATACACCTTTACCTGATCGACAAACATGCTTTGTTCCTCCTATCTGATCCGTACCCGAGCCTCAATGGACTATAGCTTCCAGAATCCATTCTCCCTCATCTGTCTGTTCCAGGGAGGCACGGATCTGAGATTGGTTTTTATCCAGAACCCAATTGTTCAATTCATCTGTATTTTTTATTATGCCGTTGTAGTGAAAAAGAAACCGGACAGCATCCCCCTGTCTCTCCATGGTGAGATACAGGTAATTGTCATGGTTTGGCAGAGAAGCACGGTCGAGACAGTCAAACAAGCTCTGCAGCCAGTCAGTCACAAGTCCATCATCTATGTCGAAACTCCCGCATTCGCTCATGATTTCATACTCAATGCGAAAGAGATGTTTCTCCCAATTATGCGTCAGGAGCATTTCGGCCATTTTAGGAAGCCTGAGGTTTGACAGTCTGGCCTCTTGCTTCATCTCCATGACAATTTGATCCACTACACGCAATGCCTGCTCGGTCTTCCCAAGGGAGAGGTTCCCTTTGATCATTTGAAGCCTGTTTAGCCAATCATGGCGAGAGTGGCGAAGCACCTCTATGACATTCCAATTTTCATTCATCCTTCTTCCCCTCAGTCCGAATTAGATCATCTATCTAGTATAGCAGAAGTTTCCTTAGTATGAACCTATTAACCACTGCCGTATCATCCATTATGTATGTCACAAGGAGACAAAAAAAGCTCCAACCCATAAGGTCAGAGCTTTTTCATAAAGCCATTATGCTTCGATCGCTTGCGGATAAACACTTACTTGCTTTTTGTCGCGGCCCAGGCGCTCGAAACGCACTACGCCATCAACTTTTGCATAAAGAGTGTCATCATTGCCGCGGCCAACGTTTTGGCCCGGATAGATTTTTGTTCCGCGCTGGCGGTATAGGATGGAGCCGCCTGATACGAACTGGCCATCCGCACGCTTGGCACCAAGACGTTTCGACTCGGAGTCACGTCCGTTTTTAGTAGAACCTACCCCTTTTTTGGATGCGAAAAATTGAAGATCCAATCTTAGCATGTGTTCCACCTCCTATTTTTGAAATGTTAATTGGATATATTGACTGTAATCCTGTTCGATGGTTTCCAACGAAACGATCATGCCTTCAAGCAACAGCTGGGCCTGCTCCTCTTCCTTTTCGGAAAGGTTCCCAGGCAGGGTGCATTTCAGGAATCCGCCTTCGGACTGTTCTATTTCCGGCTCAATGCCGGTTAGCTTCATCAGTGCATTCAGGCTTCCAAACGCTACAGCGGAAACCCCGGCGCAGACAAGATCCTTTCCCCTATCTGCAAAGTCGGCATGGCCGTTCATTGTAAAGGAATGAACCTTCCCATCAGAGGTCCGTTTAATTTGGACTTGGATCATGGCCCCTCACCTTACGCGTTGATTTTTTCAATGACAACTTTAGTGTAAGGCTGGCGATGGCCTTGTTTTTTGTGGTAGTTTTTCTTCGCTTTGTATTTGAATACGACAAGCTTCTTTTGGCGTCCTTGTTTTTCAACTTTTGCCGTTACAGTGGCACCCTCAACAAATGGGCTTCCCACCTTCACGTCTTCGCCGCCAACAAAAAGAACTTTGTCGAAAGTGAAACTCTCACCTTCTGCTGCATTCAACTTTTCAACGTAGATAGCCTGGCCTTCTTCAACTTTGACTTGTTTGCCGCCAGTTTCAATGATTGCGTACATGCACTTGCACCTCCTTATAGACTAAGACTCGCCAAGGGAGGGTGTCCTGTCCGGCGGGAATCCCGGCTGACAAAAACTTGTTGACCCATCTTGTGCGGTTGTAGCACGGGTGCTACAAACTAACATGAAAATACTATCACATTGTCCCTTATGTGTCAACCGTGTTTAACGCTTCTCATGGATTGAATGTCTTTGTCGCTCCCCACGCGGCGAATTGCGTATTCATGCTTTGGCGATGGGATGATGCTGAAATGGATGGAAAGCTGAAGCACCTTCTCCAGCCTGGCCAGATGGCCGTTATCCGGTCCGGAAAATACCCGCCTTGTCGCCTCGTCACATTCAACCAGCACAGCTTCATGTTCCCCGGCAGGAAGTTCCCATAGTTCTCTTTCTAGCCGGAAGGCCGCTGTTTCCGGGCTGTCAACTTTACCGGTGCCTCCGCAAACTTGGCAAGGTGTCTGCAAGATTCCGGAGAGAGGCTGCCTTGTCCTTTTTCTCGTCAATTCAAAGATTCCCAATGGTGTAAAACCGATGAATTTTATTTGTTTGGAATCTTTTTTTAATGCCTCTTCAAGCGATTGCCGAACCCTTTTTTTATCTTCCGGGGATTTCATATCGATGAAATCAATGAGGATCATGCCGGCATAATCCCTGAGACGCAGCTGTCTCCCGATTTCTTCTGCCGCTGCGATATTGGTTTTGACAACCGTATCGGCTTTTTCCTGTTTGCCTGTGAATTTCCCGGTATTGACATCAATGACAACTGCCGCCTCTGTCTCTTCCATTACGATGTAGGACCCGTTTTCCAGCCAGACTACTCGCTTTAGCGCCTTCTGTATTTCCTGTTCGAGGTGATGCATCCTGAAAATGTTCTCCCGCTTCTGATGGAAAGAAAAAGACCATTCCGCCCCGATATCCCTTTTTTGGAGTTGCTGGATTAAAGAGGATGAATCCGCATAAATGGTCCCATTACCCAATCTCTTCATGTCTCTCTGAATTGCCTCGGCAAACTTCGATTTTTCGAGCATCAGCTCCGGCACCTTTGCCTTTTTCGCATTTGCCAGCAAACGATGATAGACGGCCCTCAGTTCTTCAATTTCCAGTAACAGTTCTTCCTCTCCCGTTTCGAATGCTTCGGTGCGAACGATCAGCCCTTCCCTTTCTGAAAGATGCCTTTTTGCAAGCTCCCTCCATTGCCGTCTCTCGTTCTCTGACCCTTTCTTGGAGACGGCAATGTACCTGCCTTCAGGCAAGAAAACTGCCTTTTTTCCCGAAAACTCAAGGATTGCCGTCAACAGGGGACCTTTAATCCCTGTTTCGTCTTTTTTCACTTGAACGAGTATTTGTTCTCCTTCCCGGATAAAAGCTGAAATTGGCTGTTTTTCCTTATCAGGATGGCTCGAGTGGATATAGGCAGGAAGCATTTCTTTCTGGAGATAGCCGTTTTTTTCTTTTCCAATCTGGATAAAGGCGGCATTCATCCCGGACTTGACTGTTTGCACTCGGCCAAGATATATATTTCCTACTTCCGTTTTGTCCTGCGGCTGCTCAATATGTATTTTTGTGACAATCCCGTCTTCTTTAACGGCATAACGCTTTTCTCGGTTTTTAGCTTCAATAATGATTTCATTCATCGTCATTTCTCCATTTCAAGAACGATACAGAAAAAAGAACCAGCTATGGACCGGTTCTGTCATGTTATGCCTCTACTGTACTCTTCAATAGACAACGCGTCAATCATGGTACACAATATCCTTCAAGCAGGCGTGTACTTGTTTTTCCGTAAAATAGGCATGCAAAAGTTCATTCTCATCCAAATGGCCCATCGGCCCGGACGGCCCCGTAACATGAATCAAGTGTTTGCATCCGCGTTTGAACTTTTCCATTGTTTCGTGAATAAACTTGTCGCCGCTTGCCTCAATTGGCTTCAATTCCCGAAAGTCATCCTGTTTTCCATAGTGCCTTTCAAGCAAAAACCGGACAAAGGAATACCTGATCTGTTTCCATTCCTTCCAAAGAGAGGCATATAAATAGAGCATGACGATCCAAACATTGAGATGCAAAGGAGCAATCGACACCACCGCCAGATGGAATGCCGCAAGGATGCAGAAAGAACTCGCCAAAGAAACCTTATACGCCTTCAAATAGGGTTTTTGTACGGAGAGAAACAGATGGACCAGCCTGCCGCCATCAAGGGGCCATATTGGGAGGAGATTAAATAGTAAGACCATTATGTTATATTGATGGAAAAGAGCCGCAAAATCAGGGGAGACGAGGGAACCTGCCTCCAGCAAAAGAATGGCGGCTCCCATCCAAACATGCTGGAGAGGACCGGAAGCTACAATGATCAGTTCTTCCCGAATGGGCCGATTTCCGTGCTCATCCACTTCGCACATGCCGCCAAAGGGGAGAATCAGGATTTGCTTGATTTTCCAGCCAAAATAACGGGCCGAAGCCGCATGCCCAAGTTCATGGAACCCCACTATCAAAAAAAGGGTCAGCAATTCCCAAAAATGGCCGGTAAGGACGGAGATGCCCGCAACGGCCCAAAATAACGGATGAATGTGAACTTTAAGCAGAAGCCCTAAATAATTACTCAAAGTGGATCACCTGGGCGGGATCGATAAACTCTTCCTCTGTTTTGTATGCAAAGTAATAGGTACCGGATAACCCATTCTTGAGATCCTTCACTTGCCCTATTGTTTTCCCGGCCTTCACTTTTTCATGAGACTTGACGGATACCTTCTCCAATTTGCCGTACCATGTTTCGGATTTATCGGAGTGCTGTATGATGACGGTGTGCCCAATATCTTCCTTCATCCCTGCAAACAGGACA
>DATBUB010000036.1:0-4239 GCA_036516555.1 Bacillaceae bacterium | reverse complement strand
TGCCCTGATGGCTCCCCCAAACAGGAGCAACTGTTCCGTCAGCGTTGTTTTCCCCGCATCCGGATGGGAAATGATCGCAAAAGTCCTTCTGGACTCCACTTCGGATCTTAATGTATTTGGCATGTCATTTATCCTTTCATGTTCGAGACTAAAAAAACCTCATTTTTTAATCATATTCCTTGATGGGAGAGATTTCAATCACAAAACAAAAAAATCCCCTTTCCTGGCTGGTTGGGGATTTTCCTGATACTGCTATACGGTTGTAATCGGTGATTGTAAGTAGGCGTATAAAAGTTTCTCCGTGTTGCACAATGACGACTCGTGTGTTCTTTCAAAGGCGTGTGAGGATTCAATGCCCGGACCGACAAGCCCATGTACGATGTCATACCCCGAATTGATGGCGGCGGAAGCATCGGATCCGTAATACGGGTAAATATCCACCCTGTAGTCGATGTTATTCTCCCTTGCAAGGTGAACAAGATGCTTTCTCAATCCATAATGGTAAGGTCCGCTCGAATCCTTTGCGCAAATAGAGACGGTGTATTCATCTGAAGCCTGGCCTTCACCCAGCGCCCCCATATCCACTGCCAAATATTCAACCGTTTCAGGAGTGATGTTGGAATTTCCGCCATAGCCTATTTCCTCATTGTTAGAAATCAGAAAGTGAGTGGTATGCGGCAGTTCAATGCCTTCCTCCTTGATTTGGCGGATGAGCCGGAGCAAAATGGCCGTACTTGCCTTGTCATCCAAATGACGGGATTTAATAAATCCGCTTTCTGTAATCTGTACCCTTGGGTCAAATGAGACAAAATCACCAGGCTGTATTCCGAGTTTGCGTGTCTCTTCGGCACTGGAGACTTTTTCATCAATGCGGACTTCCATGTTATCCTCGTTCCGCTTGGCTTCACCAGCATCCTTATATACATGGACGGATGTTTGTTTCATCAGAATGGTTCCTGTGTATGTTTTGCCGGATTCTGTTTCAATCTTGCAATATTCGCCTTCCACAGAGTTCCATCTGAATCCGCCTATCAGTGCAAGCTTAAGCCTTCCGTTCGGCTTGATCTCCTTGACCATTGCCCCAAGGGTATCCACATGTGCAGTCAGCATTCTATGCTGGTCATTGTTTTTCCCGCGAATGGTTGCCAGGAGGCCCCCTTTCCTATTTCTTGCCGTTTCAATGCCAACATCGTTCAAATATTGCTCACAGAAACTAATCGCCTTAGCGGTGTTGCCGGTTGGGCTTGGGATGGAGACCAGTTCTCTGATCAGCATCATTGTTTCCTTTGTATTCGGATAAACGGACATCTCGTTCATTCCCTTCCAATTGTCTCCATTTTCAGGCCGGTCAAAGCAGGCGTGGCCCTATAGTGCAAGGTTAATCTTTATAATGATATAATTATAGCATGATTGAAGATTTTGGGAGGAATACAGCGATGGCTGAACACCATTTTTATTTGAAAGCGGACTGGCCCGGGGGAAGGAACAGTGTAGGCACCATTGATGCCGGCCAGCTTAAGACTAAGGTTTCCATCCCGCCGGAAATGGACGGCCCAGGTACGGGGACAAATCCTGACGAAATGCTGCTCGGAGCGGCAGCGACATGCTTCATCATCACCCTTGCCGCCATGCTCGAAAGGTCAGCGATACAAACATCATCCCTTACGATGGAATCCGAGGGGATTGTCGAAGTCGAAAAAGGGGTATTTACATACAAAGCCATTATTCATCGTCCAAGAATTGTCCTTCCGGCCGGCGCTGCCCGTGAGACGGTTAAGAAAGTCCTTGTATTGGCACAAAAAGCGGAGACAAGCTGCATGATTTCAAAAGCGCTGAAAGGAAATGTAGAATTGAAACTGGAATCTATCGTCTGTCAGGCAGAAGAATGAATCAAGACAGGAGACTGTCCAATGGCCATAACCTGTTAATGTAAGACGAAAATAAAAAGGACTGAACCAGAAAGTCAATTTTCATCGACTTTCTGAACAGCCCCTTGCTTCTTCTCTTTATGGTTTGATTGCTGCATATCGCTGTTTTGCCTCTAGGCGCCTCTTGTGCAAAATTGGCTCCGTATACCCATTTGGCTGCTCATGTCCTTTGAACACCAGGTCAAGGGCAGCTTGAAATGCCAATGACTGATCATAATCGTCCGACATTCTCCGGTAAAATGGATCTGATGCATTTTGCTCATCCACCACTTTGGCCATCTTTTTCATTGTTTCAAGAACCTGTTCATCCGAACAGATTCCGTGGCGGAGCCAGTTTGCCATATGCTGGCTTGAAATCCGCAAAGTTGCCCTGTCCTCCATCAGCCCGACATGATGGATGTCTGGAACTTTGGAGCATCCGATTCCCTGTTCCACCCAGCGGACGACATATCCCAGGATTCCTTGAGCGTTGTTGTCCAGTTCCCGCTGAATCAATTCAAGGTCGAATTCCCGCTGTTCAACAGGAATTTGAAGGATGAAATCCCGGTATACATGAGTATCTTTCTTAATCTCCTTCTGAATAGTTCTTACATCGACTTGATGATAATGCAAGGCATGGAGAGCAGCTGCGGTAGGAGAAGGTACCCAGGCTGTGCTGGCTCCTGCCTTTACATGAGAGATTTTTTGGTCCAGCATGTCTTTCATCCGGTCGGGCATGGCCCACATCCCTTTTCCGATTTGGGCACGGCCATCAAAACCGGACGCTAGCCCTGCGGCAACGTTAGAAGCCTCATAGGCTTTCAGCCATTGGGCTTTTTTCATTTCTTCTTTAGGAAGCATCGGGCCCGCCTCCATCGAGGTATGTATTTCATCCCCGGTACGGTCCAAGAATCCTGTATTGATAAAGACAACACGCTCTTTTACTTCTTTTATGCATGCCCTCAGGTTAATGGATGTTCTCCTTTCTTCATCCATCAGGCCAATCTTCAATGTATTCCTCTCAAGCTGAAGCAAATCTTCAATTCGGCCGAACAATCGATTGGCAAATGCCGCTTCATCCGGGCCATGCATTTTGGGCTTTACAATATAAACGGAGCCTTTATGCGAGTTCCGGTAAAGAGCGTTGCCATCCAGCGAGTGCTTGGCAATCAAACTTGTCAAAACGCCATCCAGGATGCCTTCATGAATTTCATGGCCGTACGTATCCAATACGGCATCGATGGTCATGAGATGTCCTACATTCCGGACAAACATGAGAGACCTTCCGGGAAGTGAAAATTGCTGTCCGTCCGGAGATATATAAATTCTGTCGGGATTCAGTCTTCTCTCCACTTCTTTTCCGTTTTTAACAAATGACGCAGACAGATTTCCTCTCATCAGTCCGAGCCAGTTCCTGTATACTTCCACTTTATCCTCGGCATCGACGGCCGCAACAGAATCCTCACAGTCCATGATAACTGAAAGTGCAGCTTCCACCAGCATATCCTTCACCCCCGCAAGGTCCCGCCGGCCAATAAAATCATCGCGGTCCATTTGCAGTTCAACATGAAGGCCATTGTTTTTCAGCAAAACGCAAGAAGGAGCATCCGGATTTCCTCCATAACCGGCAAATTGCTCAACCCTCCTCAAAGATGCTTTGGATCCTTCCTTGAGAGAGACGGATAGTTCCCCGTCCCGTATGGCATACAGAACCGCATCGCTATGAGAGCCGTTTGAAAGCGGAAAAGATTCATCAAGGAAGCGACGGGCAAACTGTACGACCTTATCTCCACGATCCGGGTTGTACTCCCGTCCTTTCTGAGCCCCGTTTTCCTCGCTGATGGCATCAGTCCCATACAAGGCGTCATAAAGGCTTACCCATCGTGCATTGGCTGCATTAATGGCATAACGGGCATTGTTGACCGGAACGACCAGCTGTGGTCCTGCCTGGATCGCTACCTCATCGTCTACACCTTCTACTTCAATATCAAAATCCTCAGGCTCGGGTAGCAAATACCCTATTTCTTCAAGAAAACTCTTGTACTCCTCAAATGTGTTATTCTTGTTCTCCTTATGCCATGCGTGAATGGCTGCCTGGAGCTCTTCCCGTTGTTTGAGCAGTACCTTGTTCATATGAGACAAATCGGTTACAAGTTTTTCAAATCCACGCCAAAATCCTTCCTTGACCAGACCTGTTCCCGGCAGTGCTTCCTCATTGACAAAGTCGTACAATTCTTTTGCCACCTGCAGGCCATTCACCTTAACATACTTCATCCGGCATAGTCCCCCTTCCCCATTTTCCCATTGGTTCCTTAAACGCTAATTTTCTCCA
>DATBUB010000035.1:0-5831 GCA_036516555.1 Bacillaceae bacterium | reverse complement strand
TTTCGAGACTTTCATTCATAAAAACACGAAAAAGAATCCGCTTGATGAGAGTGTCATGGAAATCGTAAAAGGCGTGATTGCCGATGTCCGAAATCGCGGGGATGAGGCGCTCAAGGAATACACGGGAAAATTTGACGGCAGAATTCCGGAGGCTTGGGAAGTGACGGAGGAAGAGAGGAAGGCGGCTTGGAAAGAGGTGCCGGGAGATGTCATAGAGGCTCTGGAAAAAGCGGCGCAAAATATCCGTTCCTTTCACTCCAAGCAGTTCCAGCAAACTCGCATGATGGATATGACAGAGGACATCATAACCGGGCAGATGTTCCGGCCGCTGGAGCGGGTGGGCATCTATGTGCCGGGCGGAAAGGCATGTTACCCATCTACCGTCTTGATGAACGCCATTCCCGCAGTGCTTGCAGGAGTAGGAGATATCGCCATGGCGACCCCCTCCCGAGGAGATAGGGGAATTGCACCGGTCTTATCAGTGGCGGCAGACATAGCCGGCGTCCACACCATTTATAAAATGGGAGGAAGCCAAGCCATAGCAGCGCTGGCGTATGGTACGGAAACCATTGCCCCGGTGGATAAGATTGTAGGGCCTGGCAATGCATATGTCGCGGCTGCCAAGTCGCTTGTGTTTGGGGATGTGGGGATTGACATGATTGCAGGCCCTTCGGAAGTGGCCATCATTGCGGATGAAACAGCCAATCCCGCCTTTATCGCGGCCGATCTGATTGCTCAAGCGGAGCATGATGAAAAAGCACGGGTGTTTCTTTTTTCAACAAGCGAGCGGCTGCTGAAAGAGACGGAGGTTGAGCTTCAGAAGCAGTGTGCCGTACTGCCGCGAAGGGAAATTGCATCCGTTTCGCTGGCCAATGAAAGTGCAACAGTGCTCGTTGACTCGGTGGAGGAAGCTTTCCGGCTTGCAAATGCACTCGCGCCGGAGCATCTGGAGATCCAGCTGGACAATGCCCTGGCCCATTTAAGCAAGGTGAAAAACGCCGGCTCCGTCTTTATCGGCAGCTATACTCCTGAAGCTGTCGGGGATTACTTTGCCGGGCCGAACCATGTGCTGCCGACATCGGGTACGGCACGTTTCTCATCGGGGCTGTCGGTCGATGATTTTGTGAAAAAGACGACTTTTGTTTATTATTCAGAACATGCATTGCGGGCATCTGCACCGTATGTGGAAAAGCTCGCCCAGGAAGAACAGCTGGATGGACACGCCAGAGCAGTGAAAGTGAGGCTGGAATCATGAGAAAAACAATCGCTTCTTTGAAGCCATATAAAGTGAAACCGGAATTCGGCATGATCCGGCTTGATAATAATGAGGCGTTCAAGAGCCTCCTGTCAGAGGTTGATTTTTCAAAGCTTCAGAAAACCCTGATCAACCGCTATCCGGCTGAAAGCACGGAGGCATTGGAAAAGGCATTTGGAAGGTTTGCAGGGTTTCCTTCAGAAAACGTGCTGGCAGGGAATGGTTCTGATGAATGGATCTCACTCATCAGCCAATATGTATTGGAGCCGGGTGATCGAGTCCTGGTGCTGGATCCTGATTTTTCCATGTATGAGAAAAACGCAACGATCATGGGAGCTTCCGTGATGACGATTCCTTTGCCTGAAGATTTTTCCTTCCCGCTGGAAAAAGTGGCGGAGGAAATTCAGCGGGCAAAGCCGTCGCTGATGTTTTTATCCAATCCGAATAACCCGACAGGCAAGCTGTATGAGGAACAGGTCTTGGAGGAAGTGATCAGCGAGCTTCGGAATGTGGGCGGAATTCTTGTTCTCGATGAAGCTTATATGGATTTTGCAGGGGAATCCCCTTTTGCACGGAAGGTGCTGGAATACGATAACCTGATCATCTTGCGGACGGCGTCCAAGGCATTGGGGATGGCCGCTTTGAGGCTGGGGTTCCTCATTGCGTGCGACAGGATCATAGAGGAAATCGGTGCCATCAAGCCCCCATACAATGTGAATACCGTTTCCGCCCAAATCGGGGCAGAACTGCTGGAAAAACCGGAACTGCTGGATGGGTTTTTAGTGGCACAGCTCGTTCAAATCACAGAGCTGGAAGATATATTGAAGGAATTCGCTTCCGCTAATGAAGGAGTGGAGCTTGTCCCGAGCAGCACAAACTTCTTCCTGATGAAAATGGAGAACCCCGGGGCTCTCGGAGACTTCTTATATGAAAGAAATATCAAAATCCGTGTTTTTGATCGTGCCGTGCGCATCTCCGCAGGCACGAAAGAAGAACATGAACGATTGCGTGCCGCATTGAAGGAATGGAGTGAATCGTATGCGAAAAGCAGCTAGCCAAAGGGAAACAACGGAAACGAAAATCAGACTGGAGGTCAATCTGGATGATTCATCGGCCGTCGATATTCAGACGGGAGTCGGCTTTTTCGATCACATGCTGGAGCTCTTTGCCCGCCATGGAAGAATCGGCCTGGTCTTGAAGGTCGATGGGGATTTGCACATAGACAGCCATCACACCGTGGAAGACACCGGCATCGTTCTCGGAAAGGCAATCCGTGAAGCACTGGGCGACAAAGTTGGAATCGTCCGCTATGGTTCCTCTTATGTGCCGATGGATGAAACACTCGGATTTGCCGCCGTCGACATAAGCGGCCGGCCGTTCCTCCACTTTGAAGCTGATTTTAAAACGCTGTCTCTTGGCAATTTTGACACCGAGCTTGTAAAGGAGTTTTTCCGCGCATTCGCCTTCAATGCCGGCATCACGCTGCATGCCAGGGTTCTGTACGGCGAAAATACCCATCATAAAATCGAAGCGCTCTTTAAGGCGCTGGGCCGTGCATTGGCCGAGGCAATTCGAATCGATCCTTCCATCAAAGGTGTCAACTCGACAAAAGGGCTGATTGAGTGATGGGCGGCAGCTGGCGGAGGCAGAGGTTTCATCGACGAGAGAAGGTGGAATGTACGGGTTCGGAGTGTAGGATGAGTTTGCTAGATGATGATTTGTTTTATTCTAGAAAAGATGGAGTATGATCAGGAGAATTCGTTCGAAATCGAGGGAGCGGCCTGGGGAGGACCTCATTTGCTACATCGCGAGTATTTTGTTTATAATCGCGAGTATTAAGTCCACAATCGCGAGTAATAGCTCATAATAACGAGTATTTGTGGCACATTCGCAAGTATTCATACCAAAATCGCGAGTAATGGTAACAGAACCGCAAGTATTTCGAAAACAATCGCAAGTATTCAAGCCAGAATCGCGAGTAAGGTTGAAGTGACTATGGCGGCTGCCCGAGTTTTTATACAACCGGTAAGAAAGGATGCACAATGGGTAATAAATCCGGCTTGATTGGTAATAAAGGGCCCGCAATCGGTAATAAGGAAGCAAGAATCGGTAATAAACCAACCCTCGACTCGACTTCCCAAATCAGAAAGAATAATAGCTAGGGGGCTGCAAAATGAAGATCATTCCGGCAATGGATTTGATAGATGGAAAGTGTGTAAGGCTGTATCAAGGTGATTTTTCCAAAACCACCGAAGTGGGCAGCGAACCTGAGACGCAGATTCGGACATTTGTCGAAGATGGGGCACAAATGATCCATATCGTGGACCTGGACGGCGCCAGGTCAGGCAGTCCTTCCCAGCGAAAGCTGATTGCCAAGCTCTGTTCCTGGTCTCCCGTTCCGGTGCAGATCGGTGGGGGGATCCGCAACTTGGAAACGGTCAGCCAATATATCGAAGCCGGTGCAAGAAGAGTGATCCTTGGCACGGCTGCGGTACAGGATGAAAAATTTTTAAAGGCATCTTTGGAGAAATACGGACCTAACATTGCGGTGGGAATCGATGCCCGCAATCGCAAGGTGGCCGTTCAGGGATGGGAAACAGAGACCGAAACAGATTATATCGAGTTTGCCAAGAGAATGGAAAAGCTCGGAGTACAGACCATTATTTTTACTGACATATCGAAAGACGGTACGATGCAAGGCCCCAACCTGGAGCAGCTTCAAGAAATAAATGAGGCGGTGAGCTGCAGCATTGTAGCATCGGGCGGTATCCGGAGCGAAGAAGATTTACTGGCCATTTCGGAAATCGGCATTGAGGAAGCAATCGTAGGCAAAGCCATGTACGAAGGAAAAATCAAACTGAGGGGCGAAGCATAATGACAGCTAAGAAAATCATTCCGTGTCTTGATGTGAAAGATGGCAAAGTGGTAAAAGGGATCAACTTCGTTGGTTTGAGAGAGATGGGGGATCCTGTTGAGTTTGCCCAGGCCTATACGGAGAGCGGGGCGGATGAACTCGTTTTCTTGGACATTTCCGCCACAACCGAAGAAAGAAAGACGATGGCTGACCTTGTCAGCAAAGTAGCGAAGCATGTTCCAATTCCTTTTACTGTGGGAGGAGGAATCCGGACGATTGAAGACATCAGCCGAATTCTTGAAGCTGGCGCAGACAAAGTGGGGATCAATTCGGCAGCAGTGGAAAATCCAGAGCTCATACGGGAGGCCGCTGGAACATTCGGATCCGAACGGATTGTGGCTGCAGTCGATGCGCAGCGTTTTCCCGATGGCTCATGGCATGTTATGACACGCGGAGGCACGAAGGATACAGGTATTGATGCCATTGAATGGTCAAGGACCATGGAACAGCTCGGAGCTGGAGAAATCCTTCTGACAAGCGTGGACAAAGACGGGGTTAAGGACGGCTACGACTTAGAACTGACCAAAGCCGTGGCAGATGCCGTGGACATTCCCGTGGTAGCGTCAGGCGGCTGCGGAAGCGCGGAACATATTGTGGAAGCTTTTGAAAAAACAAATGCGTCCGCAGCATTGGCTGCATCGATTTTTCACGAAAAAGAGGTCACTGTCAACGATGTCAAGAAGCTTTGCCGCGAACGGGGAGTGAACGTCATTGGAGCCTGATTTTTCAAAAGGTCTTGTTCCAGCCATCATCCTGGATGACGTGTCTGGTGATGTCCTAATGCTGGGGTACATGGATGAAACAGCGTATGAGAAGACACTGGAAACGAAAGAGACGTGGTTCTATTCACGGTCACGCAAGGAATATTGGAATAAAGGGGCAACTTCCGGAAATAAGCAGCTTGTGCAATCTATACAGCTGGACTGTGACAGGGACACGCTTCTGATTCGGGTGGAAGCGCTCGGCCCCGCTTGCCATATGGGGGAAAGGTCATGCTTTTTTAATCATGTGGCAGGAGAGGCAGACGGGAATCGGGCGTCCAAGACCATCTATGAGGAACTGATGGAAGAAATTGAGGATCGGAAAGTGAGTCCGGCACCAGGTTCCTACACGAACTACTTGTTTGAAAAAGGCACGGATAAGATCGCCAAGAAGCTGATCGAAGAAGCAGGCGAAGTCATCATTGCCGCGAAAAATGAGGATAAGGGTGAAATGGTCAATGAGGTCAGCGACCTGTGGTACCACTGCTTTGTCCTTATGGCGGAACATGGCGTTTCATTGGAAGAGGTTGAGGCGGAGCTGCGAAAGCGCTCATCCAAAAAAGGGAATGCCAAGGGAGACAGAAGGGACATCCAAAACTGGTGACGGGGGACAGGTTATAAAGGGACAGGTTTACGGGGGACAGGGTTATAAGGGACAGGTTCAAAAGGGACAGGTTCAAAAGTACCCAAGTACAAAATGGCCAAGGTTTAAAAGTACCTGGTGTTTTTTAAACCTGTCCCCAAAAAGCCTGTCCCCATTTGTTTCCCCATTTAGCTTCCGGGAAGCAGCGGCTCATACATCATGATGGCCTGGTTTTCTGTGATGTAGTCGTCGGCCACCAGTTGGTTTTGTCTGTTGTATTTCCGCCTGCAGATGGTGTTTTGCCTGAGGTAGCCGCCC